>JAJYZC010000006.1 GCA_021800255.1 Acidobacteriota bacterium | reverse complement strand
TGGCCGGAGAACGGAGTGAGGGCGAAGGCGATGGGCGTGTGTGGGGCGATGAGTGCGGCCGAAGGAGCATTGCTTTGCGCAATCGTTGTTCGGCCTCGGCGCGCCAGTAGCCGCAGTCGAGCTCAACGAATACGGAGGTGTAAGGAAGAAGCAAGCGAGTCTTAATGACGAGGACCTGGAAGATCAAAGCCGCATCATCGAGCATGGCGATGATTTGGCTGTGCGGTAAGCGGCGGACCTGGGCGCCGTTGAGGATCTTCCCAAGCTGCTTGCGGTACTGCGAGATTCCCGGCGCATCCTCCTCGGCAACGAACTTCAACTGAAGATCGGTGTAAAACAGCGGGCGAACGTGCTGGGAGGCTGCAATGCCATGGAGGACGAGCTGCAGCACATCCAGATGCCCGGCGCCGCTGACGAGGGTTTCGACGCCGGGGCGCGAATGCGCCGGGTAAGCCGCGTCGGCAATGACGATCCAGTTGCGATGGCCGAAGAGCGGCAATCGCCGTTTGAATTCCCGTTCCCAAAGGAGTTGCGGCTGCGGTTTCTGATCGTTTCTCATCCTGCTTCCCTATCCGTTCGCGGCCGCCATAGAGGCCGGCAGGCTTTTGAGAGATACAAGAGATTGGGCGCTGCTCTGCTTGGGGCGCGGCGCCCGGTTCACGAAGCCGCGCCCAAATCGTCACCGGGGCAGACCGCGACTTTGCCGCAGCGGCCGGAGGCCATCAGCGCATACGCCTCGCCGGCGCGATGGAGCGGAAAACGATGAGTGACGATGACTTCAGGATGAAGCTGCCAGCGAATGAGGCGCTCGACGAGCTCCTCCATCCGCCACGTCGAGGTGACCCATGAACCGTAGACCGCCTTCTGATCGTGGATGAGGTCGGGTGAGGGGTTGAAGGAGACAGAGCCGCCCTCGCCGACCAGCGCAATTTTTCCCCACTTGCGGGTGGCGCGGATGGCGGTTGCGCGGGCTTCGGCGTTGGCCGAACAGTCGAGGGCGCGCTCCACGCCGCCGCCCGAGGTCAGCTCCCGCACTTGGGCAACATTGTCAGGGCCGGAGGCTAATACAGAATCGCAAAGGCCCAGGCCGAGGGCCAGATCCATGCGCTCCGGGGAGATGTCGATGCCGATGATCTGTTGCGCACCGAGCTTGCGGCACAGCGCGGCCGCAGCTAAGCCCACCGGGCCGAGGCCGGTGATGAGCACGGCGTCGTTGCCGCTGACGCCGATCTTCTCCAAGGCCTCATAGACGGTGCCGAACCCGCACGCCACTTGCGCGCCGTCCACATAGGTCAAAGGCTCTGGCAGGGGGATGAGATCTTTCTCCTCGGCGAGCATGAACCGGGCCATGCCCCCATCGCGCTGCCAGCCGTAGGCGCGGCGCCATTTGGAGCTGGTGCAGGAGATCATGTAGCCGCGGCGGCAATCCGCGCACACGCCGCATCCGGAGATGTGATAGACGATCACGCGGTCGCCGCACTTGAAGCGCCGGCACCCGGGCCCGGCTTCCACAATCAGCCCCGCCGGTTCATGGCCGGCAATCACACCCTGGTAGCGTTCCGGCCCTTTGCCCAGATGCTCGTGATAGATACAGCGAATATCGGAGCCGCAGATGGTGGAGGCTTCGACCTGAATGAGAACTTCGCCGTGTCCGGGCGCGGGAACCGGCGCCGGCCGCATCTCAACCGTGCTGTTGCCCGGCAGGTACGCCGCCATCATGGTCTTGCTCATGGCTGGACCTCGTGCTTCCATTTCCGGCCGCTCTGCGGCCGCCTTACTATAACGATAACTGTAACGCGCTAGAATGTACGGCTAAGGCCACAGAACTGTCAAGTTTTCCTTGGCGGGAGCGATCCCGGCTGGTGGCTTTTTGCCTGGAGGACAGGCCGCTTCCGAGGGCTGCACTTGGGCGGTTTCCGCAGTATCGTAAGCGATTCCTTTACTGTAAACTAGAGGGACTCCTCTGGGCGCCGGATGCGACGGGGAAGACGCGAGCCGCTGGGCTGGAGGCAGGCGCAACGATGGCCGTACGGTTGAAGGATATTGCCCAGGACCTGGGCTTATCGGTGGTTACAGTTTCCAAGGTCCTGCGCGATCACCCTGATATTGGCGAGGAGACGCGCAAACGGGTTTTGAAGCGCGCCAAAGAGCTGAATTATCAGCCTAACCTGGCAGCGCGTTCCCTTATTACCGGCCGCACCTGGACCATCGGGCTGGTGGTTCCCGACCTTCTGCACCCATTCTTTGCGCAAATTGCCAAGGAGCTCTCGGCCGAGGTTCGCAAGAAGGGTTACAGTCTTTTCATCTCGTCTTCCGACGAGGATCCGGCGCTGGAGCAGCAGGAGATTGCGCAACTGGTCGCCCGGCGTGTCGATGTGCTGGTGATCGCCTCCTCGCAGTGGACCGTGGAAGGATTCCGCCGCATCGAGGAGGAGAATATCCCGTACATCCTTCTCGACCGTCAGTTTGCGGGCTTCGAATCGAACTTTGTGGGTGTAGACGACCGGGCGGTGGGCCTGCTGGCAACCAGGCACCTCATCGAGCAGGGCTGCCGCCGCATCGCCCATGTGCGCGGTCCTGAGATCAGCACCGCCGTAGGCCGCCTAGAGGGTTACCGGCAGGCGCTGGCAGGCGCGCAGATGACGCCGCTGCCCGGGCATATTGTATCCATCGGCACCTCAGGGGATCATCGCGGCGAGCGCGGTGGATATGAGGCCACGGTGAAACTTCTGTCGAGCCCGCAACGCCCTGATGGCATCTTCTGCTTTAACGATCCGGTGGCGCTGGGCGCCATGCGCGCCCTTCTTGACGCCGGTCTGCGCATTCCCGAAGACGTGGCCGTGGTCGGATGCGGCAATCTTTCTTATTCCGATTTTCTGCGCGTGCCCTTGTCCTCGGTCGACCAAGGCAGCAAGAAGATCGGCAAGGCGGCCGCGGCCATGGCGCTGAAATTGGCGCACAACAAAACCGCGCGGCGGCCCAAAAAAGAGCTGATTCCGCCGCACCTGGTGGTGCGCGCATCGAGTCTGCGCGCAAGCTAGCGTGAACCGCGGCAGCAAGAGACGATCGCTCTGCGCTTGCTACTTCGACTCCGCCTCGGGGCCCAGGGCTTCGCTCAGGATGACAGCGTTCCATTCTTTTTGCGAGGCCGATGAAACGCCGTAATCCCTCTCCACGGGAGGCTCGCCACGTTCATGCCGGCACCGAATCCCCTTCGCCGGGAGCAAGGAAGAGATTGGCCTCCAGACCATGCTGGCGGGTATAGAGGTCGTAGTAGCGCCCGCCCAGGGCAAAGAGCTGCGCGTGATTGCCGCGTTCGACGATGCGGCCTTCTTCCACCACCAGAATCTGATCGGCGCGGCGGATGGTGGAAAGCCGGTGAGCGATGACGAAGGTGGTGCGGCCTTGCATCAGCTCGGCGAGTCCGGCCTGAATCATGGCTTCCGATTCGGAATCCAGCGAGCTGGTAGCTTCATCGAGGATGAGAAGACGCGGCTCGGCCAGCAAAGCCCGCGCAATCGACAGGCGCTGGCGCTGGCCGCCGGAGAGCTTGACGCCGCGCTCGCCTACCAGCGTTTCGTAACCATCCGGGAAGCGTTCGGCAAACTCATCCACGCGGGCGGTGCGGCAGGCGAAGAGAAACTGCTCTTGGCTGGCTTGGGGCCGCGAGAACATTACGTTCTCGCGGATGGCGCCGTCGAACAGGAACGAGTCCTGCAGGACCACGCCCAACTGCGAGCGGAAGGTGTTCAGGTCCACCTTCGACAGATCGAATCCGTCTACCAGGACCTTGCCTTTCGCAGGGCTGTGAAAGGCGCAGAGCAGGCTGATGATGGTGGATTTGCCCGATCCCGACGATCCCACCAGCGCGGTCACCATGCCCGGATGGGCCTCAAAGCTGACGCCGTGCAGCACCGTCTTGCCGGGCTGGTAGGCAAACTCCACGTTCTCAAATCGCACCTCGCCGTGGATGGGCGGCATCTGGATGGTGCGGCCGGGGACCTGGTTCTCCTCGAGTTCGGCCAGCAGCTCGTTGGTGCGGTCCAGGCCGGCGAAGGCCTCAGTCAACTGCGTGCCCACGTTCACGAGCTGGAAGACGGGCGCGATCATGAAGGCCAGGAACATGTTGTATTGGAAGTAATCGCCGACCGTCCAGCCTCCGGCGTGAGCGCCGCGCAGCACAAGCTGGCCGCCCAGCCACATGAGCAGCGCGGAGATGACGCCCAGCGCCGTGGTGGACGCCGAACCGAGCACGCTGATCATGGTCAGCGATTTCATGACATTGGCCAGCAGACGCTCTACGCCGGCAGAAAAGACCTTATGCTCGCGCTCCTCGGCGTTATAGCCCTTGACCACGCGCACGCCGCCCAGCGACTCGGTGAGCCGGCCTGTGACTTCAGCGTTGACTCGTCCCCGCTCGCGGAAGATGGGGCGAATGACTTTGAAGCCATAGCGCAGAATAAGAACGAACGCGCCCACCACCGCGAAGATGGTGAGTGTAACCGAAACGCTGCGATAGAGCAGGAAGAAGAAGACCAGGGCCGCGGTGAAGAGTCCGCCTACGAACTGCACGAGGCCGGTGCCGATGAGATTGCGCACGCCCTCCACGTCGGTCATGATGCGCGCCACCAGGGCGCCGGCGCGATTCTCGTCGTAAAAAGCCACGGAGAGCAGGCCCACGTGGCGCTGCACCTCGCGGCGCATCTGGGCGATCAGGCGCTGGCCGGCGATGGAGAGCAGTTGCGTGAGCGAGTAGGAGGTGATGGCCTGCACCAGCGTGGCGATCAGCACGGCTGCGATGATGCGGGGCAGAAGCTCGGGATGCGGATGCAGCGGCGTGAGCACGCTGTCAAGGAGCTGCTTGGACACGTAGGGCATCACCAGGCTGGCCACGCGGTTGACGGCCATCAGCGCCAGACCGCCGGCGATCAGCCCCTTGCGCGGAGCGATCAGGCGCCAAACCTGCGGGCCTACCTTCTTCAGATTGGGCTTGGCCTTGGGCAGATCGCCCGCGCCGGCGCGCATACTGCGGCCGTGGCCGCCCTCGGCGCGCATCCCAAAGCCCATCCCGGCGCCGCGAAATCCGCCCACAAATTATTCCTGTCTCGAGCGCCGCGCGTTGAGGAAGGAGCGCACGCAGAGGTTGACGTAAATGAGCAACAGTCCCGCCATGGTCAACTGCGCCGCCAGCGCCTTGCCATCCGGAGTGATCCCCAGCGACCGGGCGTGCCCGTACTCGTGCATGGCCGAGGCGATGGCGCCGATCAGGCCCACCAGCCCGATCGTCACATTGACGTGCATGAAGAGCTTGCGGCGTTTTTCGCTGGGGCTGATGGCTAGGAAGCCGAAGACCCCCAGCGCCAAACCAAACCATGCGGGGATCAGCGCCGTCGGATGCATGCTCCCCGTGCCCAGATAACCCACCAGGCCCACGGCAACCAGCAGAGCGCCAAAAACCAGTGTCACTTTCGCCATGCGCGACCTCCGTCTCGTTTCATGGCAAGAATAACAGTTGCGAGGGATCAGGGGTCAGTCTCGACCTTGCGGCTCACGGAGCTTCCAACCCTCTGACCCCTGCAACCTGTTCTTCGCTTGTTACCGCTGGATGCGCGCCGAGCCGCCTTTGGCGAAGGCCCGCACCTGCTCCACGGTGGCCATGGTGGTGTCGCCGGGGAAGGTGGTGAGCAGCGCGCCGTGCGCCCAGCCCAGCTTCAGGGCTTCCGCAGGCGTTTCGCCGGCGAGCAGGCCATAAAAGAATCCGGCCGCAAAGCCGTCGCCGCCGCCTACGCGATCCACCACCTCCAGCTCCGTTGTGGGCGCAGTGTAGGTTTTGCCGTCCACCCAGGCCACGGCGCTCCAGCTATGGCGGTTGGTGGAGTGCACCTCGCGCAGCGTGGTGGCGACCACTTTAGCCTGCGGATGCTTCTTGACTACCAGCTCGATCATGGCGAAGAAGGCGCTGGGGTCGAGCTTGGACTTGGCCGCGATCTCCGGCCCCGGAATGCCCAGGCCTTTTTGCAGGTCCTCTTCGTTGCCCACCAGCACGTCCACGTTTTCGACGATTTTGCCGAGGGTCTCGACGGCATGATCGATGCCGCCCGAGATCTTCCACAGCTTCTCGCGGAAGTTGAGGTCGAAGGAGGTGACCGCGCCCGCGGCCTTGGCTGCGCGCATCATCTCCGCGGCCAGCGCGGCCGTGGTGGGCGAGAGCGCGGCGAACAATCCGCCGCAATGGACCCAGCGCACGCCGCCGGCAAAGATGGCCTTCCAATCGAAGTCGCCCGGCTTGAGCTGTGCCGCGGCCTCGTTGGCGCGGTTATAAAAGACCACCGGCGGGCGCACGCCCGCTCCGCGATCGCTGTAGACGGCGGCCATGTTGGGACCGGTGGCGCCGTTGTGCTCAAAGTGCTTGTAGATGGGCCGCACGCCCATGGCGCGCACGCGCTCGGCGATCAGGTCGCCGATGGGATAATCGACCATCGCCGAGACGATGGCCGTCTTCATGCGAAAGCAGTCGGAGAGATTTGCGGCCACGTTGAACTCGCCGCCGCTTACGTGAATTTTGCACTCCGTGGCCTTACGGAAGGGAATGATGCCCGGATCGAGCCGGTGAACCAATCCTCCCAGCGCCAGAAAATCCAGCTCCGCATCTTTGCGGAAATTCAAACCGTAACTCATCTTTGGCTCCATATTTTTTGTGATATGCCATTCGCGCGAAATCTCGAATGGCGCAACTCCGAACGCCCCCGCGCGCCGGCGCGGCGCCAGGGAAAACCCCTGCGCCGCTACTTTGGCTTGGCTTGTGCGGCCACTGCAATGTGCTCCAGTTGCATGGTATCTTCCGAGCTCTTTGTCACCAGCAAGTCGGCGGTAATCTCATCTCCTGGGTGGAGCGTGGCGGCGACGCCGGGGTTCTTGAGCTGGTAGGGCATGGTCATGGCCGCCATAAAGCCGGGAATTGCCTCGGAGTCCACCAACAAGATTCCATGCGCGGCATCGATAGAAACCACCTTGCCGCGCAGGTGGTACACCTGCACGCCAGCCGCGCCGGCGCTGGCCTGCGCCGCAGAACGGCGGCCCGCCTGGCACCCCGTCAGCAAAGCCAGGGCGAGCGTGACGCTGGCAATGAACTGGAGATTCATCCAACTTAGTGTACATCCAGTGGACTGACCACGCAGGTGCGCATTCCGGCGACGGCGGCCGGCACGCAGCAGAGCCTTTCCACACAAGCCGCGCTCTGTGACACTCCTCTGCCAGAAAGCGTATAACGCAGGCATGGGGACAGGCTCTGCGGCTGAGATCGATGCGTGGCTGCGCGGCGGCGGGCTGGTGGTTACGGCCAGCGAGCGCGCGGCGCGGTTTCTTGAATTGGCGTTTCATCGCGCCCGCCGCAGTGAAGGGCTTGCCGCCTGGCCCGCACCCAACATTCAGGATTGGCAAACCTTTGTCCGCAGCGCGTGGAACCAGCGCAGCTTTGAAGGGCGCCTCGTTCTGAATCCGCTGCAAGAACAATCGCTTTGGGCACAGATTGTTGCCGCGAGCGGGCAGAGCGCCGGGCTGCTCGAAGGCCCGCGCTATTGCTTGGCGGACATGGCTATGGAGGCGCATGGATTGCTCTGCACCTACGCGCCGCAATTTTTGAGTCAAGCTGCGCGCGGCGCATGGCAGCGTGACGCGGAGGTCTTCAGCGCGTGGCTGACGGATTTTGACGCGGCTTGCCGGGAGCGCGGCCTGATGAGCTCCGCCCGCCTGCCTCTGGAACTGATCGAAGCGTTGAAGGCCGATTCCTCTGAGCGCCCGCCGCTGCTGCTGGCCGGCTTTGACCGCATCCCGCCTACGCAGCAACGGCTGTTCTCCGTTTGGGGCGGCGATGGATCAGTGCGTCCAGTCTCCCTTGACGAAGAAGCCGCGCGGATGGAATTTCATCAAGCCGCCGATCCTGCTTCTGAGCTGGCCGCCTGCGCTCACTGGTGCCGGCAGCGGCTCGCCGCAAATCCCCGCGCGCGTTTGCTGGTGGTCACACAAGATGTGTCCGAGCACCGCGGCGAGATGGAGCGCGCGTTTTTGCGCTTCGCGGCTGAGGATGGGAATGCGCGCGGCGGCGCGGCGCTCTTCGAGTTTTCGCTGGGCGTTCCGCTCAGCCAGATCGGGCTGGCGCGCGGCGCGAACCTGCTGCTCCACTGGCTCGATGGCTCCATCGCAGAGAACGAACTCGACTGGCTTCTTGCGAGCGGACAAACCGCAGTTTCGCCCGAGGAATCCGCCGCGCTCACTGGCTTCATGCGCGCGCTGCGCCGGCGCGGCCGGCAGCGCACGCGCTGGGGAGTGGAGGATTTTGCCGGCCAAACGCCCGGCGAAACGGCGCTTCCTGCGGCCTGGGCCGCACGCATGATGCAAGCGCAGCGGCAGCTCCGCGAAACCGCGCGCCACGCACAGCCGCCGATGGTTTGGAGCGAGCTTGCGCCGCGCCTGCTGGAGATTGCCGGCTGGCCAGGAGTTCGCCCGCTTGCAAGCGCAGAGTTTCAGGCTCTTCGCCGCTGGCGGCAGACGGTGGAGGGCTGCGCGTCTCTGGGCTTCGATGGCCGGCGGGGCACGTGGAAGGAATTCCTCGCGTCGCTGGACCGCGCCGTGGACGCAACGCTGTTCGCGCCCGAATCGCAGGACGCGCCGATTTTGATCGCCGGCGCGGCTGAATCGGCGGGCCTCAGCGCCGACGCCGTGTGGTTCCTCAGTGCGGATGAAGATGCGTGGCCGGCGGGCGGCTCTACGCATCCGTTCCTTCCGCTGGCCGTGCAGCGTGAAGCGGGAATGCCGCACGCTACGGCGCAGCTCGATTGGGACCTCGCCGCAGCCATCACCCGCCGCTTGCTCGCCTCCGCGCCGGAAGTTCACTTCAGTTACGCGCGGCAAAGCGAGGGCGTGGATGCGCGTCCGTCGCGGCTCATCGTGCAGCTCGCCGGCCCGCCGCAACCCTTAACCGCTGCCATGCCGCCGGCGGCGATTTCAGCTCCGCTCACCGTCGATTTTGAGGATTGCAGCCGCATTCCCTTCCCTGCGGGTCGAGTGGAGGGCGGGTCGAGCGTTCTTACGCTCCAGTCGCAATGCCCCTTCAAGGCCTTCGCCACGGCGCGCCTGGGCGCGCAGGGTTGGGAGCCGGCTGAGGCCGGACTCACAGCCAAAGAGCGCGGGCTGCTGCTGCACGCGGTGCTGCACTCCGTTTGGGGCGGCCCTCCCCACGGCATGCGCACGCATACGGAGCTCGAACAGCAGATAGAGTCGCAAAACCTGAGCGCCTTCGTTGCCGGCCATGTGCGCAGCACACTACAACGGGAGATGCCCTCGCGCGCACGCGCATCGATGCCTCAAAGATATATCGCACTCGAAGAGAGACGGCTGACTGATCTCGTGACGGAATGGCTCCGCTATGAGGCCGCGCGCGCGCCATTTACCGTGCTCGAAACAGAGCACGAATCTGACGCCGCCATCTCTGGTCTCGATCTCCACCTGCGCCTTGACCGCATCGACCGCCTGATCGACAATTCGCTGCTGGTGATCGACTACAAATCCGGCGATGTGAAGCCGAGCGCCTGGGATCTGCCGCGCCCCGACGACGTGCAATTGCCGCTTTACGCCGGTTTCGCACTCCCGCAGGACGCAACCCTCGGCGGCCTCGTCTTTGCCAAGGTGCACGCCGGGAAAATGGAATTTGCCGGGCGCGTGCGCGACGCCAAGACTGGGCTGCTTCCAAACGTCACCAGCAACCACGGCCTCGTGAAGAAGAAGTTGACGGACGCGGATTTGGAGGCGTGGCGCAATGCGATCGAGCAGCTTGCACGCGACTTCCTCGCCGGGCGCGCCGGCGTGGACCCGCGCGAGTATCCCAAAACCTGCGAGCGCTGCGGATTGCAGGCGCTGTGCCGCATTCAGGAGGACCCGCCGCAAGACGCAGATGAAGCCGGCGATGACGGTGAGGAGGCTGCTGATGCCTAGCGCGCCGCGCAAGAATCCGCCTCCCGATCAGGCGCAGCGCATGAAGGCGCTGGACTCGCGCCGCTCCATTCTGGTGCGCGCCCCGGCCGGCTCAGGCAAGACCGACCTGCTCACGCGGCGCTTTCTGCGCCTGCTCAGCGAAGTGGACGATCCTGGCGAGATCGTCGCCATCACTTTTACCAAAGCCGCCGCGGCCGAGATGCGCCACCGGATTCTGTCTCAGCTTGAAGAAGCCGCCGCCGGTGGGCCGGAGCCGGGCGCAGACGAGTTTTCCATGCAGGCGATCGCGGCGCGGGCCTTGGCGCATTCGCAGGCGCTAGGCTGGAACCTGCTCGATCTGCCCGCGCAACTGCGCATCTCCACCATCGACTCTTTCTGCCGTGAGATCGCCTTGCAGCAGCCGCTGCTCTCCGGTCTGGGCGGCGGCCTCGGCATCCACGAGCAGCCCACAGAGTTATATCGCCGCGCCGCGCGGAGGACGCTGGAACAGATCGGGAGGCGCGATGCGGCTTTGATCGCGGCCATTGAGACCCTCCTTCTCTGGCGCGATAACAGTTGGCAGGACCTGGAGGCGCAGCTCGTCGCGATGCTGAAGAAACGCGATCAGTGGATGCACGGCTTTGTCCTCGATCATGATCCTGACTGGGATGCGCTGCGGAAAGAGCTGGAACGGCCATTTGCGCGCCAGGTGCGAAGCCATCTTACGATGCTGAGCGAGCTTCTCGATCAAGTTTCCGGCGCGCGTCGGGAGGCGCTCGAACTGGCGCGTTTTGCGTGCGAGCAGAGCGGCGGACGGGTTCATGCGGAGCTGGCGGAACTCGCCGAATTTCCTGCGGCGCCGTTCCAATCCGGTGAAGAACTGGAAGACGCGCGCTTGGCGCACGCGCGCCTGGCGTCGCTGCTCCTTACCAACGACGGCGGTTTCCGTAAGCAAGTCAATGTCAGTCACGGTTTTCCCAGGGAGAGCAAAGCTGAGAAAGACCGCATCGCAGGTTTGATCGCGAGCCTCGCCGCTATCCCAGGCCTCGAATCCGCCCTTGCTTCCGTGCGCGCGCTGCCTCCCGCCCGCTACCCCGACGAAGATTGGGAGATCGTCAAAGCCTGTTTCACGCTGCTGCGCTATGCGGCCGGCGAACTGCGGGTAGCTTTTGCCGAGGCCGGCGCGGCGGACTTTATTGAGGTTGCGCAGATCGCGCTCAATGTGCTCAAAGGCGAGGATGCGCTGCCCACGGAGACCGCGCTGGCTCAAATCGACAACATCCGTCACCTGCTCGTTGACGAGTTCCAGGACACGAGCCGCCGCCAGCATAAGCTGCTCGCGCATCTCATCGCCGCCTGGCCCAGCCGCGAGGGCCGCACCTGCTTCGTGGTCGGCGACCCCATGCAGTCGATCTATTTCTTCCGCGAGGCCGACGCCGAGCTGTTTCCGCGCGTCGAGCAGCTCGGCCTGGAAATTCCCGGAGACCAGCCGCTCTGTCTCGATCCCGTGCTGCTTACGGCTAATTTCCGTTCCGCGCCGCCGCTCGTGGATCAGATCAACGGCATATTCGAACCGGTCTTCTCCGCCGATGACGGCAGCGGGGTGCGATACACCAAAGCCGAGGCTGCGCGCGGAGATGCGGAGCCGTCCGGCCCGCGTCTTGTTGTGGGATCAGAGTCTCGCGTGAGCCTTCATCTCGAATTCATGCCGGAAACGCTGCGCAGCAACTCGCGCGGCATCACACCGGAGCAAAATAAGGAGATTCAAGGGCAGCGCGAGGCGGCACAGCAAAAGCAGATTGATGAGATCGTCCATCTCATCCGCGGCCATTTGCCGCAAGTCGAACAGGTCTGCTCTGAAAATGACAAGACCAAGCCGGGCCATGGAGAAAAGAAAAAATACCGCGTTGCCGTGCTGGGCCGGGCGCGCAATGCGCTGGCGCCGGTGGCAACGGCGCTGCGCAAGTCAGGCATTCCTTTTCGCGCTGTGGAGCTTGAGGAACTGAAGCAGCGTGCGGAGATCATCGATGCGTTGGCGCTGGCGCGCGCGCTTTTGAATCCGCAGGACCGCGTGGCCTGGCTGGGCGTACTGCGCGCGCCGTGGTGCGGGCTTTCGCTCGCCGATTTGCACATGCTTGCCGGCGGCGACGATGCGGAGCTGCTCGCGCGAGCAGTTCCAGAGCTGCTCGCCGGGCGCCTCCATCTTCTCAGTCAAGAAGGACGCGCGGCAGCCGGGCGCGTGCTGCGCGCCATGGAATTCGCCGGGCGTTTGCGCGCTACGCAGCCTACCCAGACGCTTGGAACCTGGCTGGAGCAAGTCTGGCTGCGGCTGGGCGGGGCGCAATGCGTGGATGCGGAGGCGCGCGGCAACCTCGATCTGCTTTGGCAAACTCTGGACAATTTGCCGCAAGGCGAACCCGACCTGCTCAGTTCCGCGCTTGAGACGGCCCTCCACGATCTCAAGGCCGCGCCCGATCCGGCTGCGGATAGCGCCTGCGGCGTGCAGTTGATGACCATCCACAAAGCGAAGGGGCTGGAGTTCGAGGTGGTGATCGTGCCCGAGTTGCAGGCCGGCGCCAAGCAGGACAAAGGCAATTTGCTCTCCTGGCTGGAGCGCGGTGTGGCGCCGGAAGCCGGTGACGGCGAGCCAGACGATTCCGGGGAGATTACGGAATTTCTGGTCGCGCCGCTGCAGCCCAAAGGCTCTGAACGCGGCGAGGCAAAGAAGTGGGTGGATGCGATTCGGAGCGAGCGCGAAAGGCAGGAGACGCGGCGCCTTCTTTACGTGGCCTCGACGCGCGCCCGAGAAGAGCTGCACCTGTTCGCGCGGCCATCCTACAGAACCTCGCAGGACGGCTCGCTGGATCTTGCCGAACCGCGAAACAGCCTGCTCAAGACGGCATGGCCGGCTCTTGAAGCTGAGGTTCGCGCGCGCTTTGATGCGTGGCGCACATCCGCCGCGCCTTCCACCCTGGAAAAGCTGGCGGCCGCGGCAGAGGACAGTTTGCATCCGATGCCTTCGGCGGCGCATCCGGCGCGCCTGCGCCGCCTGCCGCTGGATTACCAGACTGCGCAGGGCCAGGACTGGGCTGGGGCAGCAGGCCCGGCCAGCGATGGAATGAGCGCTGGGCAGCTTTACGAGCGGCACGAGGGCGGCTTGCTCGCGCGCGCGCTGGGCAAGGCCGTGCATGCGCTCCTCCAGCAATTGGCGCAGCTTCTTGCGACGCAGCCCTGGGAAGCGGCGCGCACGGCTCTGGGGCGCATGCAGCCGCGCATCGCCGCCGAGATTCGCGCCGCGGGCGTGGAGCAAGCCCAGGCCGCCCGCATTGCCGCGCAGGCGCTTCACATCGCGCTCGAAGCTGCTGCCGATCCCGTGGGGGAATGGATTCTTTCGCCGCACGCTGCCGCGGGCAGCGAGGTTCGCTGGACCGGCGCCGTTGCCGGAAGCCTGCACACGGTTCAGGCGGATCGTGTCTTCCGCGCCGGGATTCGGCCGCGGTGGGCGGGCGACGAAGCGTGGTGGATCATCGACTATAAGACTGCGCACGCGGAGGGTCTTGATCCGGATGCAGCCCTGCCCGCGCTAAGGGAGGTCTTTGCGCCGCAGCTTGAGGCCTATGCGCAGGTTTTGCGCGGCCTGCACGGCGGCGATGCGCCCATCTTCGCGGGTCTTTATTATCCGCTCATGCTGCGGCTGGATTGGTGGGAAATTTAGAGTTGAACGGGACGCAATCCCGGCTCACAGCGCAGGAGCGCCGCATCCTTGCGGCTTGGTTCACCGCAAGGATGGGCCGGTTCTACTGCAAGCTCGCCATCAGGCTGTCGAGCGCATGCTGGGGAGGGCGCGTAAGCGACTGGGGCAGTGTGGCCAGCGGCTCGTCCACAATGTTCAATTGATCGATGAAGGTCGGTTTCTGCGATTCGATGTAGAAGACGCCGGTGAGGATTTCGTTGTTCTCGTGGGCCTCCATCAGGGTGCGCACGGCGTTCGCCTTGTCGGACGGGTCGTAGTCCTCGTGCAGCTTGCGCAGCCGCAGGGTTGAGCCGTCGTGCATGGGCACGTCAAATATCTGGCCAGAGCCGTAATCGACGTCGATCTCTTCAAAGTCGTCGATAAACCCGACTTCGTTGATAGGGTCATCGTGTTCCTGCAGAAACTTGTAGCTTTTGGTCGAACCCTCGTGATCGTTAAAGGTCACGCAGGGACTCAACACATCCAGCATCACCGTTCCCTTGTGCGCGATGGCCGCCTTGAGCATAGCCAGCAACTGCTTTTTGTCGCCGGAGAAGGAGCGGCCCACAAAGGTGGCCCCCAACTGAATGGCCAGGGCGCAGGTGTCGATGGGCGGCAGATCGTTGATGACCCCATGCTTGAGCACGGATCCGATGTCGGCCGTGGCTGAAAATTGGCCCTTGGTCAATCCATAGACGCCGTTGTCTTCGATGATGTAAATCATGGGCAGGTTGCGGCGCATGAGGTGAACGAACTGGCCGATGCCGATAGAC
This sequence comes from Acidobacteriota bacterium, assembly GCA_021800255.1. Classification (GTDB taxonomy): domain Bacteria; phylum Acidobacteriota; class Terriglobia; order Terriglobales; family Acidobacteriaceae; genus Telmatobacter. The sequence goes on along the minus strand of JAJYZC010000006.1, from coordinate 93,148 downwards.
GCTGTATCGCCGTCGCCGGAGACGCCCAGGGCGGTCAAGGTGTGATTGGCCAAAACTGCGCCGGTAGTCACCGAAGGCATGCGTCCGTGCACGCTGTTGAAGCTGTGCGAACGGCTCATGAAATACGCCGGGCTCTTCGAAGAACAGCCGATGCCGCTCATCTTGACGACCCGTTCCGGCTGCACGCCCATCTCGAACATGGCGTCGATAATGCGCTCGGAGATGGCGTTGTGGCCGCAGCCGGCGCAGAGCGTGGACTTGCCTCCGCGGTACTCAAGGATCGGCAGCCCGATCTGATTGACTTTAGGACCGGGCGTTGCGTTGGCGGTTGCGGTGGCCATTAGAGACCCTCCTTGGCGGCGAATTCTTCCGTGATGGTGCGGGCGTCAATGGGCAATCCGTTGTAAAACAGGATGCTGCGCAGCTTGGCTACCTGATCGGCAGGCAAGTCCAGCTTCAGCAGGCTGGCCATTTGCCCGTCGCGGTTTTGTTCCACCACGTACACGCGCTCGTGCGAGGCCACGAAGTCGTGAATCGCGTGCGTAAACGGGAAGGCGCGGATGCGCATGTAATCCACTTTTTTGCCGTATTCCTTTTCGATCTGGTCCAGGCTTTCACGCAGCGCGAAATCGGTGGTGCCGAAGGCCAGGAAGCCGATCTTCGATCTGCCGTCCCTCACCGTCACGGGCGCGGGCACCAGCTTGCGGGCGTAGTCGAATTTACGCGCCAGCCGGTCCATAATGGCCTGATACTCGCCCGGCTTCTCGGTGTAGCCGGCCGCGTCGTTGTGGCCTGAGCCGCGAGTGAAGTACGCGGCCTTGGGATGGTCGGTTCCGGGCAGCGTGCGCCAACCGATGCCGTCGCCATCCACATCGCGGTAGCGCGCGAATCCGCCCAGCCGGTCGAGGTCCTCGGCGGTGAGCACCTTGCCGCGGTCCTGCGGCTTGGCGGGATACTCGAAGGGCTCCGACATCCAGTTATTCATGCCCAGGTCAAGATCGGTGAATACAAAGACCGGCGTTTGCAGCCGTTCCGCCAGATCGAAGGCGGCGCCGGCCATCTCGAAGCACTCCTTCACATTGCCCGGAAGCAGGATAGGATGCTTGGTGTCGCCATGGGAAAGGAACGCTGTTGAGAGCAGATCCGCCTGCTGGGTGCGCGTCGGCATGCCGGTGGAAGGCCCGCTGCGCTCCACATCGAAGATTACGCCAGGAAGCTCCGCGTAGTAGCCAAGGCCGGAGAACTCGGCCATGAGCGAGATGCCCGGCCCGGAGGTCGAGGTCATGGAGCGCGCTCCGGCCCATCCTGCACCCAGCACCATGCCGATGGCCGCCAGCTCGTCCTCGGCCTGCACCACGGCATAGGTGGCCTTGCCATCCGGGGTCATACGCAGCTTCTTGAGCAGGTCGATGGTAGCTTCGACCAGCGAGGTAGAGGGCGTGATCGGATACCACGCGACCACTGTCACCCCGCCAAACACCGCGCCCATGGCGCAGGCCGCGTTGCCGTCGATGACGATCTGGCCCGTGGTTTGATTGGATCGCTCGATGAAGAACGGATCCTGCTTGGGAAGGTTCTGCTGGGCGTAGTCGAAGCCGGCCTTGACGGCGCCGAAGTTCGAGTCGAAGACCTTCTGCTTGCTGGCGAACTGCTTGCGCAGGCCGCCCTCCACCACGCCCAGCTCAATGCGCAAAATCTGGGCTACCGCGCCCACGTAGACCATGTTCCTGACCAGCTTGCGCAGCTTGGCGGTGGGGCAAACCTCGGCCGTGATCTTGTCGATGGGAACCGGATAGAAGACCACGTCGTCGCGATATTGCTTGAGGTTGAGCTTTTCCTCGTAGATGGCGACGCCGCCGGCGGGCAAGGCCAGAACATCCTCGCGCGCGGTTTCAGGATTCAGCGATACCAGAACCTCCGAGTCCCGCTTGCGGGCGACGTACCCGTCCTTGCTGGCGCGGATGGTGTACCAGGTGGGAAGTCCGGCGATGTTGGATGGAAAGAGATTCTTGCCGCTAACCGGAACTCCCATTCCGAAGATGCTTTTCAGCAGCACGCTGTTGGAGGATTGCGAGCCGGAGCCGTTCACCGTGGCTACGATGATGCTGAAATCATTCACGATGCGCTGGCGCGCGCTCAGTGTACCCTGTTCTTGGCCCAGGGTTAAGTTTCCTGTCGCCATCTGGCGGGATTCCCTTCCGAAAGATTCAAAAAACGGCGACGACTCTTCTGTGCCTATAGGTGATTATAGCCACCCGCTATGTTTTGCGCTTGTGATTCTAGTCACGCGGAGGATTTGCGTCCCATTCTGCGAATAGGAGATAACCGCTTTGAGTCTGCTCACATTCCCGTGCCACAGCCTGCTTACAAAACAAAGCCGGACGTTGCCACAGGACCTGAGTAACCGGAGTTGACTCAGACGCCGAGAGGCCGGCGCCGCGCGGATAAAGCCAAAGCGGAAAGCCTTCGGCGCTCTATCGCAGCAGAATCAGCCTTTGCCGGCATCCACTCCGGCGCCAGCAGATCGGCGAGCGTCTCGCGGCGGCGGATCAGCCGCGGCTTCGCGCCCTCCACCAGCACCTCGGCCGGGCGCGGGCGCGTGTTGTAGTTCGAGCTCTGCGCCATGCCGTAAGCGCCGGCGTCGAGCAGCGCCAGCAGATCGCCGGGCTCAACGGGCTGGAGCTTGCGGTCGCGGGCGAAGAAATCGCCGGATTCGCATACCGGGCCGACGACATCGACGATGCGCGCCTTCCCTGCCCTCGGCCGCACGGGCACAATTTCGTGCCAGGCCTGGTAGAGCGCCGGCCGGATCAGGTCGTTCATGGCCGCATCGGTCACGACAAAGGTCTTCTTGCCGTTCTGCTTCACGTAGAGCACGCGCGTCACCAGCGCCCCGGCCTGGGCCACGAGGAACCGGCCCGGCTCGAGCAGCAGCCGGCCCTCGAAGCCGCTGAGCGCGCGCTCGAGCGCGGCCGCATACTCGGCTGCTTTGGCTTCCGCATCGAAGCTGCCATCGTGGTAGTCGATGCCGAGGCCGCCGCCGGCATCCACAGTTTTCAATACGATGCCCTGCCGCCGGAGCTGCTGCACCAGCTTGTTCACGCGCTCCAGGGCCGCGCCGAACGGCTCCGCGGAGCGAATCTGCGAGCCGATGTGTACGCTGACCCCGTGCGCCTCAAGCCAGCGGTTGCGAGCCGCGCGCTTATAAATCGCCGGCGCGCGGCGAATGCCGATGCCGAACTTGTGCTCACGCAGGCCGGTGGAGATATACGGGTGCGTCTCAGCGAATACGTCGGGATTGACGCGCAGCGCAAAGCGCGCCCGCATCTTCAGTTTGCGCGCCCGCGCGGCCAGCAGGTCCAGTTCCGCCTCGCTCTCGACGTTGAACTCCAGAATGCCCGCCGTGAGCGCCCGATCGATCTCCGCCGCCGTCTTGCCCACCCCGGAGAAGACCACACGCCCCGCCGCCTCGGGCGCTGCGGCCAGCACCCGCTCCAACTCGCCACCGGATACGATGTCGAACCCCGCGCCGCGGCCGGCGAGCAGGTTGAGAATCGCCAGCGCAGAGTTGGCCTTCACCGCGTAGCAAACCAGATGCTCGCGGCCTGCGAGCGCCTGCTGAAACAACGCCAAACGCTCAACCATATGATCGGCTGAGTAGACGTAAAGCGGCGTGCCGTAGCGCCGCGCCAGGGCTTCCAGCGAAACTGCGCCGCAAGCGAGCGCGCTGCCGGGCTGTGGATGATGAAACGGGCGCGCTGATGAGTGCTGAGCCACGGGTTCAGTCCCAAAGAAAAATTCTCCTTTGAGCGTACAGCATAGGGCCGCTCCGGGCGCGTTTTTGCGCGGCCATTACAATGAGCCAATGGCCGGATTGCCCAAAGTCGACCTCGTGGGCGTGGGATTGAACGCCACCGACACGCTCATTCCTCTCCGCGACTACCCTGCGCGCGGGTCCAAGATGGAGTACTCCGCCGCCAGTGTGATGCCGGGAGGCCAGGTGGCCACGGCCGTGGTCGCCTGCCAGAGTTGGGGACTCAGCACTCGTTATGTGGGCAAGCTGGGCGACGATGACGCCGCCCGCCTGCACCGCGAAGCCTTCGCCGGCGCCGGCGTCGAGGCGCGGCTGATTACGGTCGCGGGAGGCGTGAGCCCACAATCGCTGATTCTGGTGGATGGCGGCGGCGAGCGTACGGTGCTCTGCCGGCGCGATGAGCGCATGGCCTTGCAGCCGCAGGAGCTTGACCGCGCGTGGATTGAGAATGCCCGCGCCCTGCTGGTGGACGGCCACGACACGGCCGCCGCTACGCAGGCTGCCGCATGGGCGCGCGCCGCCGGGGTTGCGGTGGTTGCCGATCTGGATGAAATTTATCCCGGCGTGGAGGATCTCATCGCCAACATCGACTACCTGATCGCAAGCCGCGATTTTCCCTGCCGGCTGATGGACGACTCCAGCCTGGAGCGTGCTCTGCGGCGGATGCAGCTCCGCTACGGTTGCCGCCTGACGGCGGCCACACTGGGCATAGGCGGCGTCCTGGCCTGGGATGGCGAGCAATTCCTCGCGCGCGCGGCCTATCGCGTTCCCGCCGTAGATACCACCGGAGCCGGCGACATATTTCACGCCGGGTTCATCTATGGGCTGCTGCGCGGCTGGCCGCTCCAACAGCAGCTCGACTTTTCCTGCGCCGCGGCAGCCATGAACTGCATGGCCCAAGGCGCGCGCGGCGGCATTCAACCCGTCGAGGCCATTGAAAAGCTAATGGCCACGGCCGCGCGCTATCCGGCGGACCACAAGGCGCCATCGCGGCGCCGGGAAGTGCACGAAACCGTGCGGTAAGCAGATGAGTGCGCGGCCAAGGTTGAATCCTGGCCGGTAGATTTAGAATCAATAGAGTGGTGTATGGCTCCGGCGCTAACGCCGGAGATTCCCCATTGTCCCTGTGTAACACGGAGTAAATGTATGGCACTGATGAAGACATCGAATCCGGCCCTGGGCCAGAACACGTTTCAAGACCTCGCAAGCAGCCAGTACGGCGGCGCCATCGATGCCGCCGCGCGCATGACTCTGAGCGGCACCGTCAACAAAACCGGCATCCTGCTGCTCTGCGCGCTGGCTACGGCGAGCTGGGTCTGGCATCTTTTTATGCAAGCGCACAGTATGGCCGCAGTGGGGCCGCTGCTGGCGCTGGGCGGCTTTGGCGGGCTGATCGTGGCCTTCGTCACCATCTTTAAGAAGCAGTGGTCGCCGGTCACCGCGCCCATGTATGCGCTGCTCGAAGGGCTCGTTCTGGGCGGATTGTCGGCAGCCGTCGATCTGCGCTATCCGGGCATCGCCATGGAGGCCGTCGGCCTCACCTTCGGCACCCTCTTCGTGCTCCTGCTGGCTTATCGCTCCGGCCTGATTCGCGTGACGCAGAAGTTTCGCCTGGGCGTGATCGCGGCCACCGGCGGCATCATGATCTTCTACTTCGCTGAGATGCTGCTCGGATTCTTCGGCATCCAGTTCACCACCATCAACGGCGCCGGTCCCATCGGCATTCTCTTCAGCCTCTTTGTGGTCGCCATCGCCGCGCTCAACCTGGTTCTCGATTTCGACTTCGTGGAGCAGGGCGTGACTTATGGCGTGCCCAAGTACATGGAGTGGTACGCAGCCTTCGGCATCATGGTCACTCTGGTATGGCTCTATCTGGAGATGCTGCGGCTGCTCTCCAAACTGAATAGCAGAAACTAACTGCTGCTTCAGTTCAGTAGCGCGCAGCCGGAGAAGTGGAAGGAACGCTTTCTCATTCGCTTCTTACGCTGCGCGCGATTGCTTTCGGACGGCGGCTGATTGCAATCAGCGATGGAATCGATGGACGGCCTGTCGCGCCCAGGCACAGGCTTATCCGGATGATTTCTGCTTCTACGCTACTCCTCTCCATAACATATACTTACTGCGCATTGCGGGAATGTAATGAGTCTCGCTGCGCTCATGACGATAACCGAATGCCCTATCGCTGCGTCTAACTAAATGACATGGGCCGCTGAAGGACCTTTGTTATAGAGGTGTAAGTAACTTTATCTTAAGGAGTTTATGTATGAAGCGTGAAGTCTTATTTTCCTCGTTGATCGCTATCGTCGCGTTCATGTTGTTTTGCCCGGCGTCTTCTCAAGCTCGCACCATGACTACCAAGGCGCAAGTCTCGGCAAATTCCGCCACCACGGTTCTTGCGCAACGCGAAGCCAGGCGGATGGTTGTGGCGCAAGCTGTTCTCAAAGACAGGATTAACGCCCGCAAACTAAATGTTGGCGATAAGTTTCAGGCTACTCTTGCCGCCACCGTGCATTTGAAGAACGGCCTCAAGCTGCCGTACGGCACTGCACTTATAGGCACCGTCGCCACCGACAAGATGCAAGCGGATGGCACCTCGACCTTGGCGCTGCGCTTTACTCAGGCTAAGTTGAAGAATGGCAAGGTGGTGCCTATTAAGGCGACGATCGTCGAAGTCGCCCAGCCGTCAAATCCTTATTCCTCGTGGATGAGCTATCCTGCCGCAACCTACTGGACTGACAAAACCCTCCGAATCGATCAAATAAGCGCCGAATCGGGAGTCAACATGCACAGCTCCATCGCCAGCAAAAATTCAGCCGTCTTTGTAACCAAAAAGAAAGATGATGTGAACTTGCCCGCGGGCGAGCAGATTTCGTTAGCGATTGCGGCGCGTAGCGCCAGCCATCACCACAACAGTGCGGAGACGGGTAGTGTGGGAACCGCCAGCGGCGCCTAGAGCGGTCTCAGAATCTACGTGTCATTTTGAGGTTTGTGCGAAGGGGCATTTTCTTAAGGGAAATGCCCCTCGGCAGTGTTCTTTCCGGGTATAGCAATTCTGGAACCGCTGTAATCGCCTCGTTGGCCCAGACGCGATATAGAAAACGGAGATCCTTTCTCCAGTTACAGAGCTAAGAGCTGCGTTGTTCATTCCCAGTAGAGTTTTCTTGCTCTCACGGACGAAGACTCATCCGTGGGGGCTATCTGAATCAGCGGCGCCAACGGGCTTCCATGCGGGATACACCTGCGCTGGCTTTGCCTCAGCGCTGTCCTCCGCCTCCGCCGTGGAAGCTGCCGCCGCCGCCATGCGAACCGCCGCCGTGGAAGCCTCCGCCGCTAGGGTGGAATCCGCCCCCGCCATGAAAGCCGCCAACGCGTGGTGAACTGGCTGGACGGGCTAGGGAACTGCTTCCGAACCGGCGCTGGCTGGGCGCGAAAAAGCCGCGATTTGAAAACGCGGAGCCGCGGAGCGAAGAACCAGCGCGCGGCGACACGTAAACCGGCCTCGGCATGTTGCTGAACACCGGCATGTAGCCAGGACGGTTGCCGGCAAAGGCATTGCCGCGCATAGCGGTTGATCTGTTGACCGTAGGGCGGGTGTAAACCGGCGCTGTCCGGCTGCCGGCGCCCAAGAAGGCATTTGCATAGCCCGGCCGCGACGACGGCAGCGGGCGCAGCGCCCGGACCATATCCCCATTGATGTTGACGGGAGCACTCGTTCTGCGCGAGGGCAGCCCGGCATTCAGGACGTTGGGAGTGCGGTGGACGCCGATGACGGGATGGGGTATGCGGCCGATGGGCTGATGCCGGCGCGGCGGCGGCCGGCGGATGGGGAAGTAGCCTGGGGGAGCGAATCCGATGTTGGGACCGCCATAAAAGCCGGTCGTCCACCAGGGCTCGCTGCCGCCCATTCCCGGCGCCCACCCCCAACCGAAGCCGCTATAGAAATTCCAGGTTCCGCACGAGAAGGGTATGTAACCCCAGGGATAGCCCGAGGCCCAGATATAGCCGAAGCCGGGCATCCAGGTCCAATTGCCGTCGGCGTAGGGATCGAACCCAGGGTTTTCGGCGGCATACGGAGACCAGACATATCCTTGGCCGGGAACGTCATACCAGGATCCGTAATTATCCAGGTCGTCCCAGGCCGGGTTGCTGTTCATGTCGGGATTGTTGTTGCCTTCGCCGAGGTTCTGGGGGGGCTGGTTTTGATTGGCGGCTGCGGCTTCCTGCGCCTGGTCGCGGTCGGAGTTCCAGGCATCCCAGGAGTTGGGAGGGATGGAATCGGAGAGTTGGTAATCGCTGGGATTGCCGGCGGTTAAGGCGATGTTTTGGCCGCTGTGCAGGTCCACGGACGTGGCGCCGTCAGCGCGATTGAGGTGGGCATTGCCGGAAAAGACGGCCAGCGAGCCCGGGGGTTTGTCCATGGTAATGCGCAAGACGGTGAAGCCGCTTGCAGTAACTACGCTATCTCCGAAGTGGACGGAGATTTGGCCGATGTGGGGGTTGTCCTGTAACTCAAAGTAGGCCAGTCCGTAGTTGAGCGCCAATTCCGCATCGCCGGAGGGGCCCTCGCCGCGCAGGACGTTGAGCGTGAGCTCGCTGTCGGGCGCCAGGCGAGCCACGCTGCCGTCTTCAAACTGAACCGATGCCCGGCCCGTGCCGCCGGTGGCGAGGGTCATCCCCTCGAGGAGCGGCGTGTTGGCCACGGCGGGATCGGCGAGCACCTGGCCGTTCTGAGAAAGAACAACATTTCCATAGACATAGCTCAACCGCACCGCGCGCGCTGGTTGCCCCGTACCTTGCGCCGCACTCGCTTCCTGCGCCGCCAGAGCCGGCGGCAACCAAAGCATTCCTACGGCGAGCGCCGCTATCTCCAGAAACCTAACTCCTGAAAGGCGCCCGGCGAACTCTTTGCGATTTCCCCTCTGCTTCATGGCACCCCACCTTTCCGGCCGTTTCATCCGCGACCGCAGTCCAGTCTTTCCCCTGCCGCCCTGATTGAACACCGGCAGGTTGAAGAAAGTCGCGTTTTATCGCCCTTAGACGCTAATTTAAGTACCCTGGCGCGCCAAAAGTTTTCGGGCCTGCTTCCGGACCAGATCCATCACTTGATCGTCCTGGGCCAGCCGCTGAAGGATACCCCGGATGGTACAGATTTGTTGCGCCTCACCGTTCTGGGCAGCCTGGGTCAAGAACTGCATCTCCTTGTTCAGGCCCAGCGGATCGTGTTCTAAAAACATCTCCAGACGCGCTCCTTCGAGGATGGTCTGCTCGACCGCGAGCAGCGAATCGCTGAGCGCCTGAACGTCCTTGATCTTCGAGTAGTTGAAGGTGCAGGAGCCGGCGCCCTGCGGCCCTTGATAGCTGAGCTTCTTCCAGCCCTGGAAGGCGACCTTGAGATGGCTTGCGCAGGGCTCGTTGAACCAGTGTTCACGCTGCGCGGTCAGGAAGACGCGCTGGGCAAACTGCGGGGTTACCTGGATGTCGCGGTTGATGTCCGGCGCCTCCAGCTCCTGCCCCGGGCTGATGGGAGCCGTATTCCTTTGCGACGTAAAGTGGCCGCTGCCGTCGGGGTGGAGGGTGAGCGTCCAGCGCCAAGGATTGGCTTGCTGATCGGTAAAATCCAAGCGCACGACCGGAGTCTGCGCGAAGGCGTGCGCGCCCGCGGCCAGCAGGGTAGCCAAAGCCAGCCAGGCCGGCCTCATTGCACCGCCCCCTGCAAAGCCAGAGTCTGGACCGAATGAATGTGACAGATGGCGATGGCCAGGGCGTCAGCGACGTCTGCCGGCTCGGGAGGCGCATCCAGGTTCAGCAACCGGGCTACCATGAACTGCACCTGACGCTTTTCCGCGAGCCCATAGCCTACGACGCTGGATTTGACCTTGAGCGGAGCATACTCCGCTACTGGAATTGCCTGGCGGGCCGCCGCCAGCAGCGCCACACCGCGCACCTGCCCCAGCTTGAGCGCGGACTTGGCGTTCACCGAGTAGAAAACCTCTTCGACAGCCACCACATCGGGCTGCCATCGCTCCAACTCCGCCGTGAGCCCAAGAAAGACTTGGTTCAGGCGCTCGGGGAGGGCCTGCGTTTTCATCAGCCGGATGGCGCCCATCGCCCGCGCCACCAGACGAGGCTCCCGCGCGCTGCTGTCAGATTCCACGACGCCGAACCCGGTGATCCCGGTACCGCAATCGACTCCGAAGACCCGCATCGCTCCAAGTGTACCGCAGACGCGCTTGCGCAGTGCGCCAGGGATTCTCTTATGGACCGTGTTGGGTCATGCGGGCGGCGTCACTGCGGCCCAAATTGGATCCCGAATCTCCACAACTTGCACCATCCTGCCGGTAAACTGCACCGTTTCTGCGTCTTGTTTGCCGCAGCGGACGGGTCTACGCTCACAGATTAGGGCGAGAATGAGCGTAAAACCGGAGGGCATGGGCGGAAGAGCCCCAATCTGCATGGCCTTTGGGCAAGATCAAGCCGCCAACTCCGCACTCCTCAAGGCTGTTTGGAGCTTTCCACAGGCAAAGAGCCGGGTTTAGGAACCGGATGCCCGAAACGGCAAATAAACACAAGATATTGTGGTTTCCAGTTGACAGGCACCACGGACGGCGGTATTTTTTCATCTGCGGCTGTAAACGGACTGTAAAGGAACCCTGGCGTAAGCATCCTCAGGGGGCCGCTGAGAGAACACGCTCGCGGCATTTTCTTATCCCCGTTTCCCGTTTGTTTGAGAGGTTGGTTCGTGCCCTGCACCCAGGCCGGCGAGGGCTGGGAAAGGGGATATTTCACCGAATTTGACCCTCGGAGGATCCCATGAATGAGGCTTATCTTCAGACTTTGACCGCAACCACCCGCTCTTCCGGCCTGACACAGGGCCTGACCTTTTCCCGCCGGTTTTCTTCGCCGGATGTGTCGCCTTACGACGAGATCCAATGGGAGCGCCGCACGGCCGCGATTACCGACACCAAGGGGAACACGATCTTCGAGCAGAAGGACGTAGAGGTTCCTGCGGAGTGGTCGATGACGGCCACGAACATCGTGGCCTCGAAGTACCTGCACGGCCAACTGGGCACCCCGGAGCGCGAAACCGGCGTCCGCCAACTGGTGGCGCGGGTGGTTGAAAGCGTCCGCGACTGGGGCTTGGCCGGCGGTTACTTTGCCTCCTCGGCCGATGCGGCCATCTTCCACGACGAGCTGGCGAAGATGCTGCTGACGCAGAGAGCGGCCTTCAACTCGCCGGTGTGGTTCAACGTGGGCTGCGACCGGCTGGAGCCGGAAGCGGACGGGCAGAACTGGCACTGGGATCCGGTGACCGGAGGCGTCAAGTACTCGGCGACCGGCTACCGGAACCCGCAATGTTCGGCCTGCTTCATCAATGCCGTGGACGATTCGCTGGACTCGATTCTCACCCTGGCCAAGACGGAAGGGATGCTCTTCAAATGGGGTTCGGGAACGGGGACCAATCTCTCCTCAATCCGCGGATCGATGGAGATGCTCTCCGGCGGCGGCACTGCCTCCGGCCCTTTGAGCTTCATGCGCGGCTTTGACGCCTTCGCCGGGGTCATCAAGAGCGGCGGCAAGACGCGCCGCGCCGCCAAGATGGTCATCCTGAACGTGGACCATCCCGACATCGTGGACTTCATCGAGTGCAAGGCCAAGGAAGAAGCCAAGGCTTTCACGCTCATCAAGGCCGGCTACGACGGCTCAGGACCGGATTCGGAGGCCTACTCGTCTATCTTCTTCCAGAACGCCAACAATTCCGTGCGCGTCTCCGACGAGTTCATGCGCGCCTACGAGGCGGACGGCGACTTCATGACCTATACGGTGAAGGGCCATGAGCCGGTCAAGTCCTACAAGGCCCGCGAGATCGTGCACAAGATCGCCAAGGCGACTTGGGAGTGCGGCGACCCGGGCATGCAGTTCGACTCGACCATCAACAAATGGCACACGAGCAAGAACACGGCCCGCATCAATGCGTCGAATCCCTGCTCGGAGTACATGTTCCTGGACAACTCGGCTTGCAACCTGGCCAGCTTGAACCTGCTCAAATTCGTCACGCCGGCGGGAGTCTTCGACATTTCTGCGTACCGGCACGCCATCGCGGTCATGATTACGGCCATGGAGATACTGGTGGACAACTCCGGGTACCCGACCGAGGCCATCGCACGCAACTCCCACGACTACCGTCCGCTGGGCCTGGGCTACGCCAACCTGGGCGCGCTACTGATGGCCTTCGGCCTGCCTTACGACTCGGCGGCGGGCCGCGATTTTGCCGCCGCCGTCACGGCCATCATGACCGGCCAATCCTATCTGCAATCGGCCATCCTCGCGGCTTATTGCCCGCCGTTGGCCTCGGCCACGCCGCTCACCGCGCAGGTTGAGCGGCAAGGCGGCGCCTGCCCCGGCTTCTATGTCAACCGCGAGCCGTTCCTCGACGTGATCCGCATGCACCGCGCCGAGGTGAACAACATCGGCAAGCCGCGCGCCGCCACGGCGGCCGAGCCCTTCACCGTGCCCCAGTTCGACGCCCTCATCGACGCCAGCCGCGAGTGCTGGGACATGGCCCTGCTCTACGGCGAGCGCCACGGCTACCGCAACTCGCAGACCACGGTGCTGGCGCCCACCGGCACCATCGGCTTCATGATGGACTGCGACACCACCGGCATCGAGCCCGATCTGGCCCTGGTGAAGTACAAGAAGCTGGTCGGCGGCGGCATGATCAAGATCGTCAACAACACGGTGCCGGCCGCGCTCTTCAAGCTCGGCTACTCGAACAGCGAGGTCGACGCCATCGTCAGCTACATCGACGCTACCGGCACCATCGAAGGCGCGCCCGGTATCCGGCCCGAGCACTTGGCCGTCTTCGATTGCAGCCTTAAGCCGGCTAAGGGCACGCGCTCCATCCATTACATGGGCCACATCAAGATGATGGCCGCCGCGCAACCGTTCCTCTCCGGCGCTATCTCCAAGACCGTGAATCTGCCCCGTGAGGCCACCGTGGAGGAGATCGCCGAGGCCTACGCCGAAGGCTGGCGCCAGGGAATCAAGGCCATCGCCATCTACCGCGACGGCTCCAAGGGCACGCAGCCGCTGAACACCAGCGTGGATGAGAAGAAAGAACCCTCGGAGCTGGAGGCCGCAGCCGGCCGCGTGCTCTCGCATCTGGCCTCAGCCCAGCCCGCCGCGGAGGCCGATCTAAAGGCTCTCGAAGCTCATGCGGGCGCAACGTTGGAGGTCAGCGCCAAACAGGTCGCTGCCGCTGCGGCGGCCTTCCAGAACGCGCTCGAAGAGATCGCCAAAGCCGCCGCCGTGCCGGTGCTGGCTCCCGCGCCCGCCCTCAACACCACCCCCGGCGCCGCCAAGGACGAGGCGCAGGATACCAACGCGCCGCCGCGCGCGGTGCGCCACCGGCTGCCGGAGGAGCGCGCATCCATCACGCACAAGTTCTCCATCGCCGGCCACGAGGGCTACATCACCGTGGGTCTCTACCCCAACGGCCAGCCGGGAGAGATCTTCATCCGCATGGCCAAGGAAGGCTCGACCGTCTCCGGCCTGATGGACGCCTTCGCCACCGCCGTCTCGCTGGCGCTGCAGCACGGCGTGCCGCTCAAAATTCTGTGCGAGAAGTTCGCGCACACGCGCTTCGAGCCCAGCGGCTGGACCGGCAACGAGCAGATCGGCTACGCCAAGAGCTTGATGGATTACATCTTCCGCTGGCTCCATCTGCGCTTTCTCTCCGGTGAGCAGTTGACGCTCTTTGCCGGCCTGGCCCCGCAGGCCGCGCAACTGCCCGCCTCGCCCAGCCTGTTGCCAGAGAACGAACCCAGCCAGGAGCAGCCCGCCGGCTCGCAGGATCAGCCGCAGGACCAACTGACCAGGCTCGTCGAAGAGGTGGCCAAGCGGCTCAACCAGGTGGCTGCAGGCAGTGCGCCAGGCGGCGCCGTTCACCCCAGCGGTTCAGGCAACAGCGGTGAAGGCGGCATGGCATCGGCAAGTCGAACGGCAGGCGGTTTTGCACGCGGGAGCGCCGGCCCGGGCGGCGGCATCGCCCCTGAGGCGCAGGCATACCACGCGCCCACCGCCGGACCGGCGCACATGCCTGATCTGAAGGACCGCGGCCTCTATCACGCAGCGGACGCTATGCGCAGCATGTACGAGATGGGCGACGCGCCCAGTTGCCCCACCTGCGGCGCCATTATGGTGCGCAACGGAAGCTGCTACCGCTGCATGAGCTGCGGCTCGACGAGCGGATGCAGTTAATGCGGTTCCAGAAGTGAGGTGGCTCCTTGTGCCGGTTTACGCTGCCGGTTTACGCATAAGGTTGAAGTTGAACCCCATAAGCTTGAAGTTCAGACCCTATTAAGAGTGAAGTTGTTGTCTTTGGTGGAGACCTGAATTCATTCAGATCTCCACTATCGCATCTTCTATGAATAGCTTGGGGTGATTACGGCGTTTTCGGGGATACTGGGAACGATGGAGAGCCGCGAAAGGGGATTTTTCTTGAGGGAAAAATCCACTCAGCAGGTACGGTTCCGGTCTACACCTTTTCCGAAAATGCTAGAGCCCGGCAGAAGTCTGCGGCAGCGGGTGCACTCCTGGAGAGCGTCCACAAAAAAGAAAACCAACCCCGGAGGGGCGGAACGATTCAAATCCCTTTCGCCCCTCTTTCTGCGATCAACCGGCCGCGGGCAACCGCCGTTATCAGCCTTTGGCTGTGGCGAAGCGTTTGTTGACCTCGGCCCAGTTGACGACGTTCCACCACGCGGCCAGATACTCTGGGCGGCGGTTCTGGTACTTGAGGTAGTAGGCGTGCTCCCAGACGTCGTTGCCGAGGATCGGATAGAGCCCTTGCGATAGGGGGGAGTCCTGGTTGGCGGTGGTGACTACTTTGAGCTTGCCGCCCTGGAAGACCAGCCAGCCCCAGCCGGAGCCGAACTGCTTGGCTGCGGCGTCGTTGAAGGTCTTCTTGAAGCCCTCAAAGTCGCCAAAATCCGCGGCGATCTGGGCGGCGATGGCGCCGGTGGGCGCTCCGCCGACCCCTGCGCTCTTGGGCGAACCCATGATGGTCCAATACATGGAGTGGTTGGAGTGGCCGCCGCCATTGTTGCGCACCGTGGCGCGAATGTCTTCAGGCACCGTGGCCAGGGCGCGCAGCAGGTCGTCGACCGATTTGCCGGCCAGATCGGGGTGGTTGGCCAGTGCGGCGTTCACATTGTTGATGTAAGCCTGGTGGTGCTTATCGTGGTGCAGATGCATGGTTTCGGTGTCAATGAACGGCTCCAGCGCGGCGTAGTCGTAGGGAAGCGGTGGTAATTCGTATGCCATAGAGGAATCTCCTTCGTTGGGATTGTAAATTGACGGTCCGGCCCTGCGCATAGCGGCAACGGCAAGGCGTAAAGATGGCGGATTGGCCGCGCTGCCGGTGCGGCAAAAGAGCCGCCTGCAAGATGGATGCGGACAAAGGCGGGAGGGTGCGGAAAAACGGGGAGAAAGCAGGATGAACACATTCGCGGACGCGCGGGCATCCTTACAAAGCACGGGCGCGTCCAATTGAACTGATGGGCGCACCTATCTGCCGGCTTCTTATAGAAGAGAGTGACATATATTCGATGATTAGAGTTAACGCGGTTTCCCCATACAATCGGCTGAACAGCGATTCGGGTAACGATGTGAACTGATGCCGCTCTCAACAGCGGCATCAGTTCATTTCGGGGGGTTCTCTCAATGCAAGTGCTTCCTTTACCGCGTCCAAGGTCAGCCGGCCGTGCGGGCGATTCTGGCCCGTTTGTCTGGAAGACCGGCCGGCGAAGGTGGATTTGCAAGTAAACGGAACGCGCACGATCCCCCGGCATCGCAGCCAGGCAGAGAGTGCGCTGTGCGGCTGCCCTTTCCGGTACCGGAAAGGACCAACCAAGGCGATGCTGCTGAGCTGCCGGCATGGGCGCCGCGGATATGGAAAGGATGCTGCGCACAGGGGAGCTAGACGCTTGGCTTCGTTACAATGTGAAGGGTAACGCGCAAGCCGCTCAAGCGGTGCTCAACGTTCATTGCACGTCTATAGAAAGGACACACTTAGGCTTTTATGACTCCGACTGTTGCGGATCCCTCCCTCGATCAACTCTCCATCAACACGCTGCGACTGCTGGCCGTGGACACCGTAGAGAAGGCGCATAGCGGCCATCCCGGCGCGCCCATGGGCTGTGCGCCCATTGCCTATCTTTTGTTTCACAAGCTCATGCGGCACAATCCGGCCCATGCGAAGTGGGCCAACCGGGACCGCTTCGTGCTCTCCAACGGCCACGCCTCGGCGCTGCTCTATGGGTCGCTGTTTCTCTCCGGGTACGATCTGACGCTGGACGAGTTGAAGAGCTTTCGCCAGTATGGGTCCCGGACCCCCGGACATCCTGAAAGAGATTGCGTGCCTGGCGTCGAAGTGACCACCGGCCCGCTCGGTCAGGGGCTGGCCATGGCGGTGGGCATGGCGATGGCGGAGAAGCACCTGGGCGCAATCTATAACCGGCCCGGCTTCGCGGTGGTGGATCACCACACCTATGTGCTGGCCGGCGACGGCGACATGATGGAGGGGCTTTCGCACGAGGCGGCCTCACTGGCTGGAACCCTGGGCCTGGGCAAGCTGATCGTTCTCTACGACGATAACCTCATCTCTTTGGACGGGCCAACGGAATTGAGTTTTACAGAGAATGTGTACCGGCGGTTCGAGGCGTACAACTGGCACGTGCAGCGGGTGATGGACGGTAACGACGTGGCGGGCATCGAGGCCGCGGTGAAGGCGGCGCAGGCCGAAACGGCCCGGCCCTCGCTGATTGCTGTGCGCACGGTGATCGGCTACGGTTCGCCCAAGGCGGGCACCAGCAAAGTGCACGGCGAGCCGCTGGGAGCGGCAGACACGGCCGCGGCAAAGAAGTTCTTTGGGTTCCCCGAGGACCAGAGCTTTTATCTGCCCCAGGACGCCGTGGCCAACTGGCGCCAGGCGCGGGAGCGGGGCGCTGCGCAGGAGGCAGAGTGGAAGAAGCTCTTTGCCGGCTACGCGGCGGCGTTTCCAGAGCTGGCGGCGGAGTTTGAGCGCACGCAGCGCGGCCAACTGAAGACCGGATGGGAAAAGGCGATTCCGAGCTTCCCGGCAGAGAAGCCGATGGCTACGCGCAACGCCGGCCAGGCAGTTCTGAACGCGCTGGCCGATCCGGTGCCGGAGCTGTTTGGCGGCGCGGCGGACCTGACCGCCTCCACCAAGACCATCTTCAAGCCGGGGGCGAACTTTCACGTGGACCCGGCCGGCCGCAACGTGTTTTTCGGCGTGCGCGAGCTGGGCATGTGCGCGGCCGTGAACGGCATGGCCGCCCACGGAGGATTGCGGCCGTTCGGCTCGACCTTCTTTGTCTTTTCTGACTACGCCAAGCCGGCGCTGCGCATCGCGGCGCTGATGGAGGTCCCGTCGCTCTTTGTTTTCACCCATGACTCGATTGGGGTGGGCGAGGACGGGCCGACGCACGAGCCCATCGAGCACCTGATGGCGCTGCGCGCGGTTCCGCATCTTGCCGATTTTCGCCCCGCCGACGCCAACGAGACGGCGGCGGCCTGGCGGCTGGCCCTCGAACGCAATGGGCCGTGCTTTTTCGCACTTACGCGCCAGGATGTGCCCGTAATCGACGCGGCCAAGCACGATGTATACGCAGGCGTGAGCAAGGGCGCTTATGTGCTCGAGGATGCGGCTCATCCGCAGGTCGTGCTGATCGGAACCGGATCGGAGCTTTGGCTGGCGGTGGGCGCGGCCAAGCTGCTCGCGGGCGCCGGAATCCGGGCGCGGGTCGTCAGTATGCCTAGCTGGAAGCTCTTTGAGGAGCAAACGGCGGAGTATAGGGCCAGCGTGCTGCCGGCGGGCGTGCCGAAAGTGGCCGTCGAAGCGGGCGCAACGCTGGGCTGGTGGAAGTATGTGGGCCAGGACGGAGCCGTGATCGGCTTGGACCGCTTTGGGGCCTCAGCGCCCGGCGCAAAGGTCATGGCGGAGCTTGGATTCACGGCGGAGAACGTGGCGGCGGCGGCCAAGAACCTGGTGAAGGCAGGGACTAGGGACTAGGGACTAGGGGCTAGGGACTAGGGATTAGGAAAACGCCGTGGGAACAACCAGTGTGTGTCTTTTCAACTGTCGCATTGGCCTCGCCGCAAGTTGGAGAAAAACATCTGCGTGGTCAAGCCATCCCTAGCCCCTAGTCCCTAACTCCGGAGGAGTGAAACGTGAAGCTTGTCATTGCATCGGATCACGCAGGATTGGAGCTGAAGGAAGAAGTGCGCGCCAACCTCGCCCAGGCCGGGCACGAGGTGATCGACCTGGGCGCTTACACCTGCGATCCACAGGATGACTACCCTGACTTTGCCGAGAAGGCCGGCGAGGCCATCAAGGCGGGCGTAGCGCCGCGCGGAATTGTGATCTGCGGCTCGGGCGTGGGCGTATGCATCGCCGCCAACAAGATTCCGGGGATTCGCGCCGGCATCTGCCACGACACCTACTCGGCCCATCAGGGCGTGGAGCACGACGACATGAACGTGCTGGTGCTGGGGGCGCGGATCATCGGGCCGGCGCTGGCCTTCGAGCTCGCCCATACCTTCGTCCATGCCAGCTTTGCGGTCAAGGAGGAACGGTTCCTGCGGCGATTCAACAAGGTGCGGGCCATCGAAACCCGGTACCAGCGCGGCGGCTCCGCAAACCAGGCTTGAGTGAAGACCTCTGCCGGCGAGCCAATGTTTCCCTTTGACGTAATCCTCTTCGATGTGGGCGGAGTCCTGCTGACCAACGGCTGGGATCATGCTGAGCGCGCGGCTGCGGTCCGCCAGTTCAACTTGGACGCAGAGGCGCTCACGGCCAGGCACATGGCGGCCTTCGACGCCTGGGAGCGGGACCAGATCACCCTGGACGCCTATCTGGACGCGGTGGTCTTCAACCAGCCGCGCACATTCTCCCGCGAGGAATTCTTCGCCTTCATGCTGGCGCAGTCGAAGCTGTTGCCTGGTGGCGCGATGGAGATCTTGCAGGAGATCGCGGCGGCCGGCCGATACCTTGTGGGCGCGCTCAACAACGAGGCGCGGGCCACCAACGAGCACCGCTTCTGCAAATTCGGCCTGCGCGCGATCTTCGACGTGGCCCTGAGCTCCTGCTACGTGGGCCTGCGCAAACCGGAGCCGGCCATGTACCGGCGTGCAATCGACATTCTGGGCCGCCCGCCGGAGCGGATTCTGTTTATCGACGACCGTGAGGAAAATGTTGCCGGGGCCGCGGCGGCGGGGATCAAGGCCATCCGCTTTCAGGGCGCTGCGGCGCTCAGGCGCGAGCTTGCGGTTCTGCGCGTGCTCTAAGCCGGTTCCCGGCTCGCGGCCGCTTGGCGCGGCCGCTGGAAAACTCCCGATGCGGAAGCGGCGGACCTGCAGAGGGCCGCTCAGGCTTCTTTGTAAAGCGCGGCTCCAGTGATGGCGCCGGCGCTTACATTAGAGTTCGTGGCGATGGAAGAGATTATCCTCGTTCCTTTTTGAGCAGTCCAGGCACTCCACGCAGCAAAAGACCAATATGGCCACACCCGCCGTGACCAGGACGGCGAGAACACCTGCATGGACCGTCAGCCAGTGTGTGAGACTATTCATATTCAGCTACCAACTCGTGCAGCGATCCTACACTCCACACCCAGGCTCGTGAGCCCGCAGAGCGCCAGGAACCGCAGCATCTGGTGCTACTCTGTTGGACGAATTTTACTGCGATTTTTGCCGGGGGGTCCCATTTTTCGCTTGCATTTAAGCGAATAAAAGACGAAGATGAATCCAAAATGGCTATAGATCCAATCCGGGAGCTGGTTCCCGCCTCGGTGAATCGGGCGGAGGAGCGCCGAAACCAGCCTCCGTCTGGATCCAGCGCGGGTGAGACAGTTGCCGGCTCCGTTGTGAACTGGCTGTTTGTAGATTTGAACTCTTATTTCGCCTCGGTGGAGCAGCAGGTGCGGCCTGAGCTGCGCGGACGACCGGTAGGCGTGGTCCCCATGATGGCCGATACAACCTGTTGTATCGCAGCCAGTTACGAGGCCAAGGCCTACGGGGTCAAGACAGGCGCCATGGTGGCTGACGCCAAACGCATGTGCCCGGAGCTGGTGCTGGTGGAGGCCCGGCATGAGCTGTATGTGGAGTTCCACCACCGCATCGTGGAAGCCGTGGAAGGCTGCCTGCCGGTGACGGCGGTGCTCTCCATCGACGAGATGGCCTGCCGGCTGATGGGCCGCGAGCGGCCGCTGGTGAATGCGCTGGAGCTGGGCCGGCGCGTGAAGGCACGCATTCGGGAGCGCGTTGGGGAGATGCTGCGCAGCTCAGTAGGCCTAGCCACCAACCGCTATCTGGCTAAGGTAGCCAGCGACATGGAAAAGCCCGATGGCCTGGTGGCGTTGCCACTCGACATTCTGCCCGAGGCTCTCAGCCGGCTCAGCCTGCGCGACCTGCCTGGCGTCGGGGCGCGCACGGAAACGCGGCTGAACGGGAAAGGCATCCGCACCATGGACGATCTTCTGGCGCTCAGTTGCGAGCAGGCCGGCGAGGTTTGGGGATCGGTGTGGGGTGAGCGGCTGTGGCACTGGCTGCGCGGCGAAGACTTCGATATGGCGGAGACCGAGCACCTGAAGTCGATCAGCCACCAGCACGTGCTGGCGCCCGAGATGCGCACGCCGGAAAAGGCCTGGGCGGTGGCCCATAAACTGCTGCACAAGGCCGCTATGCGTTTGCGCTCGAACGGCCTATGGGCAGGGGGCTTGGTGTTGACGATTGGTTTTGCAGTTCCGCGCCGCAAAAAAAACCCTGCCAAGCACGCTGGCGCTGAAGACCCGTCGCCGGCAACTCCGGTGAGCAGCTTCGGCGTGCCCGCGCGCGGGTGGCGAGGCGAGCAGCGCCTAAGCGAATGCCAGGACAACCCGGCGCTCATCGCGGCGTTGCGGCGCTTGTGGGAGTCGCGGCCCTCGGGGCCGGAGTTCGACCACCCCTACTTCATCGGCGTGCATCTGGATTGTCTGGTTCCCAATCGCCTGCACTCGCTGAATCTGTTCGAGGCGCTCGACGGCGAACAGAGCCATGCGCGCCTGATGAAGACCATGGACGAACTGAACAACAAATACGGCATGAGCACACTGGCTCCGGCCACCATGTTGGCCGCTTACAAGGCAGCGCCTACTCGCATCGCCTTCCACGGCGTTCCCGATCTTTTCTAGCCGCTCGCTCCGTCTTCACGTCCACGCATCCAGGGTCACAAACCGGTGCGTCTGCTTGCAGCGCGCGATCAGCAGACCGGCGGCGGCGATAGACGGCTCGCGGTAAGCGGCCGAGTCGAGGTGGCCGCCGTCGTGGAGCACGATGTTGGCCGCCCGGTTCTGATGCGTAAGCTGATCGATCTTTGCCGTGAGCCGCTGCGCGATGCGCGCGGCTGCTGGCTCGCGCCAGTCCGAGGTCATGGCATTCCAAAGCACAGGAACCATCCCCAGCTCGCGGGCCAGGCTCAGCACCGCGGGCCGCCTGGCGCCGAAGGGCGGACGAAAAAATTTTACCGGCGCACCGGCGATCTGTTCCAGCTCATCGCGGGTCCGGGACAGCTCCTCCTGGATGCGCTTGCGCCCGCACAGCGCCAGATTGGGATGGGACCAGGAATGGTTCCCGATGAGGTGGCCTGCCGCGGCAATGCAGCGGGCCAGCTCCGGCTCTGCCTGGGCGTGGCTGCCCAATAGGAAGAAAGTTGCTCGCACGCTGTTCCGGGCTAGAATATCGAGCAGGCGCGGCGTCCAGGCAGGGTTCGGTCCGTCGTCGAAGGTGAGCGCCAACTCGCCCGGCCGCTGGGGCGCGATGAGCGCCGCGCCAAAGATATGCGAATTGGGCCACAGCGCGGCGTAGGCGCAGGCGCCCGCCGCCAGGCCCAGCCCGGCTGCCGCGCCAAGCCCGGCGGAGAATTGTGAATGCAATGGAGTGAGCATCCTTCCTTCCAGTGTGCGGTCCCGGAGCCGGGAACTGCAAGGTGATTCGGATAATCGGCGACAACATCAAATCCCGCACACGGGCGGAAGGCTTACGGCATTTTCGGAAATACCGGGAACGATTGAGAGCCGTGAAAGGGAATTTTTTTGAGGAAAAATCCACTCAGCAGAAGCGGTTCCGGTCTGCACCTTTTCCGAAAATGCTATAGCGAGCTGAGTCGAAAGACCTCACGCCTGGCTGGGTTGAAAGGCTGGTGAATCAATCTGGTATCCAAGGCTTTGAAGCTCGCGGAGCGTGCGCGTGACCCGCCGGCGTCTGGAGGTTTGGTTGGCCGCTGGTCCGCTTTCCCATTCTCTCGGACGGAATCGCGAAAAGGATGGGGCGGGGACCGTCACTGGCGGACGTGGGAGGAATGCGAGGATGAGTCACAGGCCCGCTCATCTAAAAGAACGCGAGGAACGGAGCGCAACTTCTTCTCGCTTCTTTCTTCTCTCTACGGCTTTTGAGCGAGCCAACTGCCCCAAACCTCGGGCCCTTATGGCAGGAGGCATTGTCCTGAATGTAAACTTGTCTTTCTGCTTTTAATTATTCCCTCTGTGCCTTATTTGGCCGCTGCCGGTGGCAGATCTCTCCTCCAAATGCTGCGTAACGCTCCGAGTGTGATGGGCAAGGCGCCGGCGAGGAGGAAGGTCATATCACCCACAATCCGCAGCCATTCCAGCTTATGGAAAGTTCCGCCCATGATGAAGCTCAGGCGGCGTGCGTGCCAATACCCATTGGCCACCGAATCCCAGAGTTGGAGGACACCCCCGGGAAACAGATCCAGGAGAATCATCAGCGCGAGGCCTATATTCAGGCCCCAAAAGCCAAAGCGGACGAATTTCTCCGTTCCCTTCCACACTTCGTCCGATTGCATGGCCCTTAGACAGAAGACCATGACAGCCAGGGCCAACATGCCGAAGACGCCGAACATTGCGGCGTGCGCGTGATTGGCGGTGAGCGACGTGCCTATCTCGAAGTAGGAGACGATCGGCAAGTTAATCAGGAAACCGAAGATCCCCGCGCCGACAAAGTTCCAGACGCCCACGGCCATGAGGAAATAGATGGCCCACTTCTGGCTCCAGGCTGTGTCCTTGCCGCACTCAGCGCATTTTGCTTTTCTCAGCTTGATGAAATCCCATGCGTCCAGAGTTAGAAGCGTGAGAGGCACAACCTCCAGAGCGGAGAAGCACGAGGCCAGGCCCATGTTGAGCACTCCCTGCCCCGTGAAATACCAATGGTGGCCGGTGCCGATGATGCCGCCGGCGAGATACAGGATGGCATCCAGATAGATCAGGCGCGTGGCGGTCCTGACGCTGACCACGCCCAACTGGTAGAACATGATGGCCACCAGCACGGTTGCGAAGAGTTCAAAGAATCCCTCCACCCACAGATGGATGATCCAAAAGCGCCAGTTGTCGATGACCGCAAAGTTGGTTTTAGGACCATAGAAGAGGGCGGGCAGATAAAAAACAGGGATGGCTACGGCGGTGTACAGAAAGAGCGAGGCCAGCTCGCGTTTTTCAGGTTTTTTGAAGGTCGGCCGGAGCGCGCGGAACATCAAGAACAGCCAGAAAAGCAGGCCGGCTATCAGCAGACATTGCCAGAAGCGTCCCAAGTCCAGGTATTCGGAGCCTTGGTCACCGAACCAGAACCAGAGCTTCCCCAGTTTGTCGTTGATGCCGAGGGCTTCGCCAGCCAGGCTGCCGAAGACCACAACCGCCAGCGCCCCGAGGAGCGCGTATGCGCCGGCCTTCTGGTGGTTAGGCTCTTCGCCGCTTACCCATGACGCAAGAAATAAGCCGCCGGCTACCCAAGAGGTTGCGATCCAGAAGATGGCAAGTTGAAGGTGCCAGGTGCGCGCCAGGGTGTAGGGCAGCCAACGGGCGATATCGAATCCATAAAAGGCGCTTGGTTCCACACGATAGTGCGCAAGCAGTCCCCCAAGAAATGTTTGGACCAGGAAGAGCAGGGCCACTACCGCGAAGAACCACCCTGTAGCCCACTGGCTGGGCGTCAGTTTCAAATCAAAAGGAACGGAGTGCAAAAAATGGGAGTCAGGGCCCTCGGTTTTCCAGCCCAGGTAGTCAAATTTGCCAACAACGAAGAGGATCAAACCCAGCCCCCCAAGGAGTGTGATCAGACTCATGGCGCTCCAAACGTAGGCATCGGCGGAAGGTCGATTTCCCGCCATCGGCTCGTAGGGGAAGTTGTTGGTATAGGAGTAATCCTTTCCAGGGCGGCGCGCCGTTGCTGCCCAGGCCGCCCAGGCAAAATAAGCGGTCAGGTTTTTCAGCTCCGTTGGGTTGTGAATATAGTTGGCCGGCAGGCCGGGAGCCGCGTCTTTCCGGGTAAAGTAGTCGCTCCACTCGCCAAATTCCGTATGGTAGGCCGCAACCTCGCCTGGCGAGAGCAGTAGGGTGTGGGAAGCCGGGTCGTACCGGTTGTCCTTGAGCTGGACAATCGTCTGCGCAGCTACTGCGCTTTGCTGATCCGGAGAAAGCTGAGCGAACAGCTTGCCATACTTTTCAGTGGCGATCGTATCCCGAGTGATCTCGCAGAGCCGGTGCAGGTACTCCGCGCTGTAATCTGGACCGAGGTAAGCTCCATGACCCCACAGGGTTCCATGCTCCATGAGGTCGTACTTGAAGAATACTTCCTGGCCCGCTTCAATGTCGGCCCCGGTAAACACCACAGTACCCTTCGCATCCACGGCCTGTACGGGTATAGGCGGAGCGTTTGTGTAAGTGAGGACTGTGACCAGGGATAAAACCGAAAAGCCAGCGATCATTACGAGGATGACCGAATGTCTCCACCACGGAGAAAGGCTTGTACCATCAGCAGACGCACGGGCCATATTACTCCTCCATTCCTTACATCCTGCTCTATGCATTTTCGGAAAAGGTGTAGACCGAAACCGTTCCTGCTGAGTGGGTTTTCCTCAAAAAAATCCACTTTCGAGGCTCTCAATCGTTCCCAGTATTTCCGAAAAATGCCGTAAATCGTCCCGAGACTGCGATCCGCAAGCACGATCGCAACTCATTTCATTCCTGTGATCCGGTGATTTCAGGGCCACACAGCAGTTGACTTGACGGGACGCAACACCAGCAGCGACTTTTGTCACAGTAAAGTTCCTACCCGCGCAGAACAACGTTTTGCAAGGGTTCGTTTGGTTGCTTCAGGGGAAGATGATGGCTCGGTGAAAATCAAAATTCAGATGGGTGAACCATAGGCGCCTTGGCAACTTACGATGCCACCTTGAATTCGTGACCGGCTCTTGCCACGACCTTCTTCGCCGCATCCAGAACCTCTGGTTTATCGTTGTTCGGCAACACGGCAACGGGCGGTGCGGACTTGAGTTGAGCGAGCATGCGCTCAACTTCATCTCCCGCCAGACCCTCGAACAATTCGTAAAAACCGCCTTCCCGCTCTTCGAGTTCGTTGTGAACTTCGAGGATCGACCGGATTGTCAGCAGGATGGACGGCGTTGGTGGAGGGGCCAACAGCGCGACCAGTGCTCCGTGATCAAGCCGAAGCCGTTCTGCTATGTCTGCTTTCTTGCCGCCCTGCCACCTGGCGATGGCAGGTAATACGATCTTCTCCTCCATGGCAATATGCCGCAGAAGGCCTTTACGAAATTCGTGGTATGACTCCGCATCAATCTCACCGGGCGTCGCGATGGCCCGTTGAAACAATGAGTCAAGCCTCTCATGATCGCCTGCCAGATATTGATACAAAGCTCCCCGCATAAGTTCTCCATCACTCGATCCGGTAAACCAGGATTTCCATTCTGGTTTCCCGGCCACAGCAAGTATATGCCCGCGATTCGCTGTTGCCAGACGCAGGCGGCCCGGTCAACGGCTGCGAAGGGCTGCACAGAGTCAGAAGGATCTGTTACGGAAAGATATGTCTTGTGCCTTGTTTCTGGCGTTCTTTGCGATGAGCGGGCGGCGCGGGACGGGCAGGTGGTCTTCGACCGCGGCCGGGCAGCCGCAACAAGATCGATCCCCGCGAACGGGCTTCCCGCTACAGCGGTTCCAGAATTGCTGGAGAGCCGCCTCAGCCGCTCGCATGCCTCGTCCAGCTTCGCATCCCGCTTGGCGAAGCAGGACCGCAGCAAGTCTTCGCCGCACGCGCCGCTTGAAGCCGTTCCCGGCGCCGGATCACGATCCACTGCCTCACTGCACCGTCAGCGCCACTGTTCCCTTCTGCGTCATCGTTCCTGAAACGGCGGTGACCGTCACCGTGTAAGTTCCTGGCGCTGTCCCTGAATTCGTCTGCCCGCCGCCCGCGCTCCCGCTGCCTCCGCATCCCATTCCAGCCACTGCGCAGAGCAACACCACCCCACTCAGCATCGCCAGCCAGCGGCGCCGCCGCGCCGGCAAAAACCAGAGCGCCAGGCAGGCCAGCACCGCTCCACCCTCTCCCGGCCACGGCAGCCGCAACGGCTGATTCATCGCGCTCGCCGCGGTCGTATTCACGGTCAGCGTGAAAGTCTGCGCCGTCGTGCCGCTAATCGTTACCGTCGCCGGTACGCTGCACGTTGGCGGATCGCTTGCCGCGGCAGGAGTGATCGCGCAGCTCAAGCTCACCGTTCCCGTAAATCCGTACCACGGCGATACGGAGAACGTCGAGGTGTTCCCACTGGTTGCGCCTGGCGCCACGGAGATCGGCGCTCCAGGCAGCAGAGAAAAATACGCCGTTGGCGTCGTGGTGAACGAAAGGATGGCGCCGCTTGCCGTGCCCGAGCTGTTCTCGGCCACGGCCTGGTAATAATAGGCCGTGTTCGCGCTCAATCCGGAGATTCCAGAGTTCATCGCATCGCTGCCCGCCGCCGATCCCACGTCTACAGGTGCCGTTTGGCTGGCTCCGGCCAGCGTGCTGCTCGTGCCCCACAGGAACCATGCCTGGGTGTCGGCTCCGTTCGGATTCACCGTGCCCGCCAGCGTCGCTGTGCTGGCCGTGATCGCCGTCGCTGCGCCGGTCACAACCGCCGGCGCCGCGGACGTGGACGAGGCTGTCACGGTCACTGAGCTCTCGCCTGTCGCGCTCGCGTAGATGTCTACGCTGGCGTTATCCGGCGTGTACGCAGCTACGATGTTGGCGGTCCCGGCGGCCAGCGAACCGGAAGGAATGTCGATTGCGGCGCTGCCGCCGGACAAAGCCGCTGACCCCCAGTTATGGCCGTCAACGCTCACCGCAACGGATCCCGTCGGCGTAGGCTCGCCGCTCACTCCGCTCACCGCCACCGCCACCGTCAAAGCCTGCGCCGTGCTGATGCTTGATGCCGAAGGCGTCACCGTGACTGCCGCCGGAAACACTCCCACGCCCCACAGGGCGACCGTTTGCGGCGACCCGCTGGCGTTATCCGTAATCGTGAGCTGAGCCGTCATTGCCCCCGCGCGCGCCGGCGTGAACTGACCGTTGATGGCGCAACTCGCTCCTGCCGCCAAACTCGCTGCGCAGGTATCTGGGAACGCGAATGCCGAAGCATTCGTCCCGTTCACAGCGATATTCGTGATGGTCAGCGCCGCGCTGCCCGTGTTGGTTAGCGTTACTTGCTGCGCAGCGCTGACGGTCTCTATCTGCTGCGGCCCAAACGATAACATCGAAGCCGAGGCCGCCGCTACCGGCGCATCGCCGCTGAGCGCAATCGTCTGCGTCGCGTAGGCCGGCGCCGCCGCATTCAAGTTGTTGTCTGTCAGCGTCAGCGTGCCGTAGACCGTCCCCGCCAAGGCTGGCTGGAAGCTGACCGGCAACGCGCACGTTGCGCCCATGGCCAGCGTTGCCGGCTGCGAAGAACCGGGCGTGAGAAGCGGGCAGTCCGATGCTGCGCTGGTGTCGAGCGTAAAATTTGAAGAAATCTCCGGATTCGCGCCCGCGCTTGGCGCCGGGAACGTCAACGCCGCGTTGCCTATGTTCTGGACCTCGGCCGTCTTCGGGCTGTCGCTGCTCACCTCCCCGGCCGCCGTGGCGGCAAAGTTGACCGCCGGCGGCTGCGAGCGATCCACCTCGACCACGCGATTGTTCTTTGAATCCGCGATAAACAAGTCACCCCCGGCGTCCAGCCCGATGCCGATGGGATCATCCAGCCCCTCGCCATTGGCCGTGGGTGTAATCGCGGTTGCAGTTCCGCCATTGGGCGGCACTTCCACCACGCGGTTGTTGGCATCGGCAATATACAAATCTCCCGCGCTATCAACCGCAATGCCGTAGGGATAATTCAGGCTTTGCCCATTCACGCTGGGGTCGATGGCCGTGGCCGCTCCGCCTCCGGCCGGAACCTCCACCACGCGGTTGGCGAACATATCCGCGATAAACAGATCCCCGGTGCTATCCATCGCCAGGGTCACTGGATAGGACAGCGCCTCGCCATCCACGGACGGATCGATCGCCACCGCCGGTCCACCGTCCGCAGGCACCTCCATCACGCGCGCATTGTCCACATCCGCGATGTACAGGTCGCCCTCGGCGTCGATCACCATGCCGCAGGGATAGGCCAGCCCGATCCCATCCACCATCGGATCGATCACTGTCGCCGCGGCGCCGTTGGCCGGCACCTCCACCACAACATCCCGATCCAAATCCGATATGTACAGATTTCCCGCCCCATCCACCGCCACGCCGCCGGGATGCACCAATCCCTCCCCGCCTACCGCCGGATCAATCACCATCGGCGCGCCGCCGGCCGGCAACTCCACCACCCGTCCGCCCTGGCTATCTGCGATGAACACATCCCCTTTGCCGTCGACCGCAACGTCGAAGGGGTCATTGAACCCGGCGCCATTCACGATCGGCGCCAGGGCAATCGCCTCGCCCGGCCCAAAGGCAATCTGTGGTCCCACGCCGTCGCCTTCAAGCAGCGCGGTGGCGATCACATCTCCCGATCCATCGATCAGCAGGGCCGCTCCGTAGCGTTCTCCCGCATACGCCGGCTTGAACATCACTTGAACCGTGCAACTTTGGCCGGCCTCATAGCTCGTCCCCGCGGTGCAGCTTCCCCCGCCGCCGTTCGTAAAGTCCAGTCCCGGTGCGCCCTGCGTCACGACGGCAATGCTGCCCAGCGTTGCCGCTGCCGGAATCGTCACCGTCACCGTTTCCGTCGCGCTCGTGCCGATCTTCACCATGCCGAAGTTCGTCTGCGCTCCGGCCGCAGCCGCGGCAACCGCCAAGCTGGAAGCAACAATCGCCATCCGCCGCAAGAACACGTCCGCCGGAAAAATCATTTCAGCATTCCTGAGTGAAGTACGCCGGGATGAAGGGGAAAAGGCGTACAGGCCGGGATTTCCATTTTGGCATCCCGGTTCAAGGCTAGTTTACCCTCGATCGTCTTACGGGCGGCAGATTTCTTCAAGATTTCCTGCCGGCGGCCGGGAGTCCAGCGATGGCCATTCCGCCTGATTCCCGGCCCTCAAAAGCCAGGACCCATCTCATTTTTTGGCGGCCTCTTTGGCGCGTCTTCGTCCCTGCCCGGCGCCTCATTCATGGCGCGCGGTGAGGCGCGAGCGCGAAATCCCGCGCCGTTACAGCCGCTTCAGCCGCTCGCACGCCTCATCCAGCTCCGCATCCCGCTTGGCGAAGCAGAACCGCAGCAAGTCTTCGCCGCGCCCCGCACGGAAGAACGCCGAACCGGCCACGGAGGCCACGCCCGTCGCCTTCATCAGGTTGCGCGCCTTTTCCGCGCCTGTCTTGCCGGGCAGGTGCGCCGCGCGGGCCAGGATGTAATAGGCGCCGGGAGGGATCAGCGGGTCCATGCCCGCCGCCTTTAGCGCGATTGCCAGCCGCTCGCGTTTGCCTTGGTAATCGGCAGCCAACTGCGCGTAAAACGCGGGCGGCAACTGCTCCAGCCCCGCAGCCACGCCCACCTGCAACGGCGCGGGCGAGCACACGTAGATCAAATCGTGGAAGTGCGCCATGGCCGCCATCCAGCGCGCGCCCGCCACTGCGTAGCCCACCCGCCAGCCGGTCACGGAATACGTCTTGCTGAACCCTGAAACCACAATCGTCCGCTCGCGCATCCCTTCGAGCGCCGCTATACAGATGTGCTGCGCCCCATCGTAGACAAAGTACTCGTAAATCTCGTCGGTAATCACGAACAGGCCGCGCTCAATGGCCAGCTTCGCCACCGCCTCCAGCTCCAGCCGCGTGAAGATCTTTCCGCTGGGGTTGGCGGGCGTGTTGAGCAGGATGGCGCGCGTGCGCGGGGTTACGGCGGCATACAGCGCGTCCACGTCGAGCTGCCAGTCCGGCTCCGCCAGCGCCACCAGCACCGGCTTCACGCGCTGCGACTGGAGCGTGTTCACGTGGTAGCCGTAGAAGGGCTCGAAGAGAATCACTTCGTCGCCAGGATTGAGCAGCGCCATGGCCGCTACGTGCAGTCCTGCGCTTGCGCCCGAGCAGGCCATCGTCTCGCGCTCCGGGTCATACTCCAACCCGTAATCGCGGCGCTGCTTGACGGCGATGGCCGCGCGCAGACGCTCGATTCCATCGCAGCGCGTGTAAGTGTTCTGCCCCTCGCGGATGGCCTCGACCGCCGCCGCCTCCACCACCGCCGGAACCGGCGTGTCGCACACCCCCTGGGCCAGGTTGATGCCGCCCATGCGGTTGCACTCCGTGGTCATGGCGCGAATCTCCGATTGGTAGGTGGAAGGCGCCAGATCGCTCAGGGCCAGCCGCGAAACCGCCGCGGCGGCCGACTGTTGGGCCAGGAT
Organism: Acidobacteriota bacterium; assembly: GCA_021800255.1. Lineage (GTDB taxonomy): Bacteria > Acidobacteriota > Terriglobia > Terriglobales > Acidobacteriaceae > Telmatobacter. Next base: position 62,584 of record JAJYZC010000006.1, on the reverse strand, counting down.
TTCAACCATAGGGAAGCGATCCTCCTTATCGGCTTCTGCAAAAAAATGGGGCGCTGTCATCACGGAGCGAAGGCCACAGCGGCGGCCGCTTGTTCCTTCTTAGCTGCCGCCCATTCATTTTGCAGCCGGCTTTAGCTATTGTGCCGCAGGCCGCCCGGCCAACTGCATCCCGCCGCGCTCACTTGTTCTCAATGCCCGTCAGCCGGAAGGTGATGGTGCCCCAGAATAGCCGCGCCCGCATCTGCACAGGCAGGTGACGCTGGTCGTCCGTATACCAGATCCATATGTCGCCGCGATTCTTCACCACCCCCGCCGACGCCGTAGGCTGCACGCGCAGGGTTTTGAAGGTGCCCATGGGCGTCTTTACGATCTCTTGGCTTTCCACCTTCATGGTCACCGGCACGGTGTGCGCGGCGTCGGCGACAGGCAGCACAAAGCTATGCCCTAGCTCCAAGGGTTGCGACGCCGCGTAAAAAATCCCTGACAGTAAATCCGTCACGCAGCCGTGCACGGAGGTTTCCAGGTGTTTTGTCTGGTGCTTGACCAGGTTTTGCTGGTCCAGAACGACCGTCCCTTTGCCGTAGTTCACGGTGAGCGTCGAGTTCACCTGCCGGCGGCCCTCCACCGTCTGCTTATCGAACTCGTAGGTGCACCCTTGCGTGCGGTTTACCGTGGATTCGAAGTGATCGCCCACATGGAAAAGCAGATTGATGGCCCCAATGGTCTCGGCCGAGGCGGTGATCTGCTCGCGGGCGCCCTCGGCATCGAAGTGAATCGCAGCCACGCCGGCGGGGAAAACGCGCCAGTCCACGGAATAGTTGAGGGTCTGGTTGTCGGGAAAGCTGAACCCGGCGCGCGGCGGCGGCAGCGGGTCACCCTGCTGGCTTCGAGCCCCTGCTCCCAGTGCAAAAGCGCAAAATAAGATCGCTGCCTGCGCGCGTATCTTCAACGTTGGCAATGGCTCCTTAAAAGTTGACCGCTTCGGCCGGGAAAATATTCATCGCGCCCCGCGCAGGATGGCTGCCAGCACCGGGCGCAGAAAGAGCAGGCTGAGGTAGAGCAATGCGGCCCCTATGGCAGCATTGTACTCGCGGTGCCGCATGTAGAGCGCCGGCGAGAATCCCCCGGCAACTCCTTCTGTAGCCACTGCGGTTACCTTGGTGCCGCCGTCTCCGCTTTGCGGCCGCGCCGGCCTGAATCGTGGAATCAGCCGCGGCACGCTTCGGCAATAGGCTTCATACTCTGGAAATATGCTGCGCAAAAACCGCTCTTCCGCGGCGATCACCGGCACGTAAATCACCGCGAACCCGGCCGCCAGCACCGCCGCCACCAGCCAGCTCTCAAGGGCCAGGGCAAAGCCCGCAGCCACCAGCATCGACCCCAGGTAGAGGGGATTGCGCGTGTGCGCGTAGGGCCCGGTCATGGTCAGCGCGCGGTCCTTCTTCACGCAGCCTGAGGCGTAGCCGCGCAGCGCCAGACCGGGCGCCACCAGCGCCGCGCTCCACGCAATGGCTGCCGGATGCGGCGCCTGCCGCCATAGCTCGTAGAGATAAAATCCGGCCGTCAGAAAGCCCAGCGGCACGCGAATCCGCCGCGCTGCGCGCTGCCACTGTTGCATCCAGCGCCGCTGCGCGGTACCGCGCGCCGGGGAGGCGCTGCGCTCATTCATACTCCGCTCCCTCCGTCAGCAGTTCGCCGGCGGCGCGCAGCACGTCCTCGGGCGCGATGGTCAGCAGACCCGCCTCTGGCGCGGCGCGGCGGCTGTGGTCGCGGCGGCTTGCCGGGCTGCGCAGCACACGTGCGTGCGAGCGGAACGGACCATTACGGCCGGGGTCGGTGGGACCGTAAATGCCTACCACCGGACGGCCCAGCGCACAGGCCAGGTGCAGCGGCCCCGTATCTCCGCCCACGCACAGCGCAATCCGCCGCGCGAGGGCGATTAGCTGCTCCAATGACGCGCGCAGCTCCTCCGCCGCGCCGCCGCTTCCCCCCACAATCTCCCCGGCCAGCGCCTCTTCGCCGGGTCCGGCGTTCACCAGCACGCGAAATCCCCTCTCCGCCAGTCCCTTAGCCAGGGCCGCGTAGCGCCCCGGCGGCCATCGTTTTGCGCCCCAGCCGGCGCCCGGCGCGATCAGCGCCGCCGGCCAGCCGCCGCCGCCCCGGAGCAGCCCGTCGCACCACGCCTCCGCTGCCGGGTCCACGGGCAGCAAGGGCCTGGCCGCGCTCAGCGCGTCGCCGGCTACCGCCGACGCCAGCTCCACGTCCTGCTCGATCACATGCTTCCCGCGCGTCGCCACCCGCTCGCTAAACAGCCAGCGCGCGGCCCATTCGCGGGGATGCGATTCGCCGATCACCCGCCCGCATCCGGCCATCCGTGCGATCGCCGCCGACCGCACCGCCCCCTGGAAGTCGATCACGGCGTCATAGCCCGAGCCGCGCATCTCTCCGCGCAGCGCCTTGATCTCCCTGGCCGTCTCCGCGCTCAACGGCCTTCGCTTCCACTCCTTCGCCGCCGCAAAGTGCAGCCGGTCAATCAGCGGCTGCGCGGAGTCCCTAGTCCCTAGTCCCTCAGTCCCTGCTTTTAGCAGCGCCCGCCAGCGCGGTTCCACCACCCATCCGATCTCCCAATCAGGATGGGCGAGCCGCAGCGCGGTCACCGCCGGCAGGGCGTGCAGAATATCGCCCATGGCGCCCAGGCGCACCACTAGCAGGCGGAACTTGGCCTGTGTTTGCAAACTTTGATTTTCGCACAGAGGAAGGTGTGCTCGTCAGGTGTTGACGCGCCGTGCATCACGGATCGGCCCGCGTGGCGCACGGTCAACTACTCACCGCTGGAGCATGTCGATTGGTTTGGTAAAGTCGGTCACCCGGATATGCCTTGCCAGCTCCGGATGCTGGCGCTGGAGGGCTAAGAACATCTCCCAGGCCACGCGCCGGTAGCTGAAGTGGCCGGCCGGGGCCGAGCGCAGTTCGATGATGTACTGCGCCTCGGCAAAGTCCATCTTGAAGAGCGCCCGGATGCGCGTGGCCAGCGGCAGCAGGTAGAGGGCGGACTGCGCGGCCTCGGGCGCCCGGCCCGCAGCGATCTGCGCGCTGGCCTGGTGCGCGGACTCGATGGCGGAGCGGTAATCGCCCTCTACGCCGGCCTCGGCTAGAATGTCGAAATCGCCGTGTGGGCCTGCCGGCAGATCGCCCGAACCCGGCGTCTCGTAGCCGTGCTCTGCGGTAAAGCCCTGGATGATCTGCGTCACGCGCCGGTGCCGGTGCATGTCGCGGAAGCCGCCGATGTCCATCAGAATGTCGAAGCGCAGCGCGGCCCCGGCGTGAAAGGCGCGTACCGTCTCGTCGTGCGTGCCGCGGCGCTGTATCCCCAACTGGATGATCTGAGAAATGCGGGAGCCTGGAAGGCCCGCCACCAGGTCGCGGATTTGCCGGTAAGGATGATGACTGGCCGAGTAGAGCAGCGTAGCGGCCAACTCCACCTCCAGGCTCTCGGTCCGCTCCACCAGATCGACCCGCGGAGCCTCGGCCAGCGGCAACTCCCGCAAGAACTCCTGCGCCGCCTGCGTCAGCGCGGCGCGGGTTTCCATCTGGTAGGGGTTGGGCTGGGTGTATTTGACGAGCGTAGGCGCACTGCGCACCGCGCGCGTGAAAAGCGCGGCCGCTTCGGCGGCCAGATCGGCCCGGGAATCGTCCTTGAGCGCGCCCAGCTTTTCCACGAACGCTTGCGCGGACTGCGCGTTCACGTTCCAGGCGGGTCCCGTGGCGGCGTCGCGCAGCTTGGCGCCCAGGTCGCGCACCTCGGCGGCGGGGTGCGAGAGCAGGCGCGCAACCTGGCCCTCCAGCGTGCGCGCGCTTACGATCTGGCCGAGCGAGGTGTTGGTGGCCAGCGGGAGCAAATAGCGGGCCACATCGAAGGCTCGCGCCTTGAGGGTGCGCTCGTAGCTTTCCGGCTTCAACGCCTCCGGCCGGACCACCCGGCTGCGCAGCACGTCGAGGACGGCCGCGGTTGTGCTTTGGTAAACCGCGAAAAGGCTCTCGATGGTCCGGCAATACACTGCGGCCGAACCAGCATCCTCCTCAAAATCAGGCAGATACCACCCTGATTTGAGAAAGTTCTGGTAGCGCGTCGAACGTTCCTGCCCATCCCAGCGCGGCTCGTCCACCAGCACGATGGCCGCCATCAGGCTGAGCCGCTCTACCGCGAAGGCGATATGCGCCAGGTCGGCGATGGAGCGGTGGCCGTATTGAAAGTAAAAGGTGTTCAGAAACTGTTCGGCGCGCTGGGCGCTGATCTCGGCCAGCGACTCGCGCATGGAAAGCGCCGAACGCGAGTACTTGGCCATAGCGAAGGCCAATATCTCCGGGTCGGCGCCGTGGACGGCGAATACTTCAGTCTGGTTGCGGGCGGCGGGGCGGGCGAAAGATGCGCTGGACATAGGCTAAATCTCGCCATCAGAATACGGCATAAGATCCCTTCCACGGATTCGATCTGTTGTGCGCAGGGGGCCGGACTGCACTTTTTACGCGAAATCTCTTTTACGCGCCGCCGTTTTCGAGGTACTGTAGTGGTGGAACGGCTCGGGAGAGGGCGGATCTGCGGCGTTTCGCGGTCCTCCGGGCGCCAGGGTGTGGGCTGGGCGGAGATCAATGGAAACGGGCGAGGAGCGCGTGCGGGAGTATCGGTTACGCACATCGCAAAAACCGCGGCCATTGCCGGCGGGGCGCTGGGCGATCACCCAGCGATGGAACGACCTGCTCTTCGCTCACTGGCCGCTTCCGCCAGCTTCGATTGCTGCGCTCTTGCCCCCCTGGCTGGAGGTAGACACTTTTCAAGGCTCTGCTTGGCTCGGCGTGGTGCCATTCTGGCTTGACCGCATCAAATTCCGCGGCATACCTGCCATCCTCGGCGCGCGCGGCTTTCCTGATCTCAATCTGCGCACCTATGTCCGCGATCAACACACGGGCACGCCGGGCGTCTATTGCTTTTCCTTCGACGCAAGCAACCTGCTGGCCATCGCCGTAGCGCGTTCCTTCTACTACCTACCCTACTACTGGGCCGAGATGCGCTTTGAACAACGAACGGAACGCGAGTTTTCCTTTTACAGCCGGAGGCGTTTCGCCGCCCGGCCGGTGATCTTCAAAGCCCGTTACCGCGGCTTGGGGCCTACCCAGAAGCTTGCCGAAATGCGCACCGGCACGCTCGAGTCCTTCCTCAACGACCGCTCCTGCCTGTTCAGCGCCAATCGTGCGGGCGACCCCGTTCGCGCCTATCTACACTACGTTCCCTGGCCGCTCGAAGAAGCCGAGGCGGAGATCGAGCACAACGGCTTGGCCGCGGCCGCCGGTCTTGAGTTGCCGAACCAGCCGCCGGTTCTGCATTATTCCCGCCGCCTCGCGGTTTACATCTGGCCCGCCGAACTCGTACACCCCGTGCTCGCGGCGCGGCCGCTCCCCGTAGCAGTCGCCCCTTCCGCGCTTCCGCCCGGCTAGCGCCTCTGACCGCTTGATTTTGCACCATCCTGGGGTGCCCCAGGTCCCCTTTGGGACCTGGGAAAGCACGATCTCGAAGAAACGAATTCATGCGGTCAAAGACCCAGCGCCAAGCGGAGCTGCTCATCCGCTCGCTGCCCGCGTTTCCATGCCCCTGGTTTGCGTTTACCGCATTTCGACACGTTTCATTCCCCGCGGCAACGTTTGCTTGCGCCTCTCCGGGCGTCATAAGCTTTATCTCAGTGTCGCAAGGGCGCCGAATAGATGAAGCCATACCCGGGCGGCGCTGGCGATGATCATACGAATTCCAGATTGATCTGAAACGGGATTGTATGCTTCTGGGTGTGACCATGCAGAATAACTTCCGGGGTAAGCGGAGACGGCTGCGCTTCGGTTCCATATCCAGCGCAATTCGCTCTTCCGCTTTTCTCTCTTTATTTTCGATAGGAGCAGCAGTCCAGGCCGCGTTCAGCCAGGCTCCGGGCAACGCCGCCGCAGGCGCTCAGCCTGCGGCCAAGCCGGCCGTCATCACTTTGCAGGAGGCCATTCGCCGCGCCGAAGCCAGCGTGCCAGGCTATGCTGCGGCCGAGGCCGCCAGCCAGTCGGCGTCCCTCGACCGCTCCATCGCCCGCGCCGGCCTACTGCCCACGGCGCGCTTTTTGAGCAACGACATCTACACCCAGCCCAACGGAGTCTACACCGAGGGCGATGCCGGCCAGCCTCGGGCGCCTTTGCCCCGCTTCGTCGCCAACGACTCGCGTCCGTGGGAGTACATGGCCCAGGGCATCTTCGAGCAGCCGCTCGGCTTTGCCGGACCAGCGGCCGTGCGCCGGGCCGATGCCGCGTCGGCACTGGCCGAGGCGCAATTGGAGATTGCGCGCCGCGGGCTGGTGGTCGCAGTCACCAACTTGTTCTATACCGCGCTGGCCGACGACAACAAAGTTGCCGTTGCCAAGCGCGCCCTCCAGTACGCCAGCGGCTTTACCAAGCTGACCGTGGAGCGCGAGCGGAAGCGCGAGTCGGCATACGCCGATGTAGTCAAAGCGCAGCTCACTGAGCAGCAGAGCCGGCGCGCACTTGAGGACACGCAACTAGCGGATGAAACGGCGCGCCTCAATCTGGGCGTGCTGCTGTTCCCCAATCCGGAAACCCCCTATATCCTCAAAGCTCCGTCGATGCCGCCGCCGCTGGCCTCGCGCGAGGACGTGGCTGCGGCCGCGGCCAAGAACAATCCCCAACTGAAGAGCGCCCTGGCGGCGCTGCAGGCGAGCAACGCCGATGTGATGGCGGCGCGGGCTGCCTACATGCCCAACCTCCTGCTCAATGTGATCTACGGCATCGACGCCAACCAGTTCGCCGTCAATGCCCCCATCGTCACCACTGGCGCTTTTGCCGGCATTCAGCCGCGCAATCTCGGTTACTCCGCCAGCGTGACCATGAACCTCCCCGTCTGGGACTGGCTGGCCACCCAGCACAAGGTCAAGCAGAGCAAGATCCTTCGCAATGCCGCCCAAGTGGCGCTCGACGCCACCGAGCGTCAACTGATCGCGGAACTGGATCAGTACTATGCCGCCGCCAAGGTGGCGCGCGATGAGCTGGCCTCTCTGGATCAAAGCGTCTCTACTGCGGCCGAGAGCCTGCGCCTGACCCGGCTGGCGTACACCGGCGGCGACGCTACGGTGCTCGACGTCGTTGCTGCGCAAGACGCTTATGTTGCGGCTGAGTACGCGCGCGATGACGGGCGCGTCCGCTATGAGACTGCGCTCGCCCAACTGCAAACCCTGACCGGGGTCATGTGAGCCGGTGACGATCAGGAGGAGAACGATGACCGCGTTTTGCAGTAACGCCACATCTACAACCGGGCTGAAGCCGCGCCGGATGGCCATGTGCGCGATAGCCCTGGCGGCGCTTTTGCTTTCCGGCTGCAAGAAGCAAGCCGCGCCCCAGACCGGGGTGACTGTGCAGGCAGAGCATCCCCAGCAGGGGCCGGTCGCCGAGCACATCCAGGCTGACGCGGTGCTCGCCCCGGTGGCGCAGGCGGCCATCGTTCCCAAAATTACGGCGCCGGTAAAGCAGTTCTACGTGCAGCGCGGCTCGGTGGTCCATGCCGGCGAGTTGCTGGCCGTGCTCGATAACAGGGATTTGAAGGCCGCGGCGCTGGACAACAAGGGAGCCTATGAGGCCGCCCAGGGAGCATACGCCTTAGCTACCGGCGCGCAGATTCCGCAGGAGGTGCAAGCCGCCGAGGTGGCCGTCGCGCAGGCCAAGGCCAATCTCACCATGAACCAGCAGTTGGTGAAGAGCCGCACGGCGCTGTTTGCGGAGGGCGCGATTCCCGGCCAGCTTCTGGATACATCCAGAGCGGCCCTGGTTCAGGCGCAGGGCGCTTACGAGACAGCCGTGAAGAAGCTCGATGCGGTGCGCAAAGTGAATCAAGCAGCCGGCATCCAACAGGCGCAGGGCCAGTTGATCTCCGCCAAGGGACGATACGAGGGCGCGGAGGCCCAGATAGCCTACTCCGAGATTCGCAGCCCCATCGACGGAGTTGTGACGGCGCGGCCTTTGTTCGCCGGCGAAACGGCGTCACCGGGCACGCCGTTGCTCACGGTCATGGACACTTCCACGCTCATCGCCAAGGCTCACATCGCGCAACAGGAGGCGCAGGAGTTGAAGGTAGGCAATGAAGCCACGGTGCAAGTTCCAGGAATCGCCAAACCGGTCTCCGCCAAGGTTGCGCTCATCAGCCCCGCTCTCGACCCTGGCAGCACCACGGTCGAAGTCTGGCTCAGAATCGACAACCGTGCGGGAGTGCTCGTGGCGGGATCTCCCGTCCATGCTTCCATCACTGGGCGCACCGTCGCACACACCATGACGATCCCACTCTCCGCGGTCCTCACCGCGCAAGACGGCAGCAAATCTGTGATGGTGGTCGCAAACGGCGCGGCCCAGCCAAGGCCGGTAACCTTGGGCATCAACGATGGTCACGACGTACAGGTGCTCTCCGGCCTCGCACCCTCCGATCTCGTGATTACCAGCGGTTCTTATGGGCTTGATCCAGGCACAAAAGTAAAAATCAGCCCGGCCAAAACCGATAGCGGGGCCGGCGCCAATGGCGAGGAGGGTAACTGATGGCCGCGCCCCCGGAGATTCAATTCACCTCCGGCACAGGCGGCGGCCAGAAGTCTTTCTGGCTGGCGAACGCCACGCGCACCATCTTCTTCTGCGCCGTCGTGCTCTCGGCAGCCGGCATCTACCTGGCCACCAAGGTGCCCATCTCCGTCTTTCCCCCGGCCAACTTCCCGCGCGTCATCATCGGTGTGGACAACGGCGTCATGCCTGTCGAGCAGATGCAGGTCACCATCACCCGCCCCATCGAGAACGCCGTCAACTACGTTCCTGGGCTTGTGAGCGTCAGCTCCATCACCAGCCGCGGCCAGGCCGAGATCGACCTGTTCTTCAACTGGAACGTGGACATGGTACTTACCCTTGAACGGGTGAACTCGGCCCTGCAACAAATCCGGCAGACGCTGCCGGCCACGGCCACCATCACCACCAACCGGCTTACCTTCGCCAGCTTTCCCATTCTCGGCTATAGCCTCTCCTCCAGCACCGTCCCGCTCACGCAGCTCTGGGAGACGGCTACTTACGACCTCAAGCCGCTGCTGAACCGCGTACAGGGCGTGCGCAACGTGCTGGTGCAGGGCGGGCAGGTGCCGGAGTTTCACGTCGTGCCTAACCTGGCCCAGCTTCAGGCGGCCGGCGTCACCATTACCGATCTCGCCAACGCCATCAACGCTTCCAACCTAGTGGAATCGCCGGGCCTCTACTCGGCCCATCATCAGTTGATCCTGGGCTTGGTAGGCGCGCAGGTTCACAGCATCGCCGAGCTGCGCCGCCTGGTGGTGAAAACCACTCCCGATGGCGCTCCCGTCCACCTCAGCGACGTGGCCACCGTCGAACCCTCCATCGAGCCGGTCTACACCATCGTTACTGACAACGGTAAAAACGCGGTCCAGATGTGGATCTCGCGGCAGCCCGGCAGCAATACCGTAGCCGTTGCCGACGGCATAGCCAAGGAAGCCGCCACGCTCCAGCGCAGCCTCCCGCCGGGCGCCAAGCTCCAACTTTTTTACGACCAGTCGCAACTGGTGCGCGATTCGATCTCCAGCGTGCGCGACGCCATCAGCCTCGGCCTCGTCTTGGCCTGCGTCATCCTCTTCCTCTTCCTGCGCGACTGGACCTCATCGCTCATCGCGGGCCTGGTGATTCCGGTCACCGTCGCCATCACCATCGTGACCCTCTGGCTCATTCACGCCAGCTTCAACCTCATGACGCTGGGCGGTCTGGCCGCGGCCATCGGATTGGTCATCGACGATGCCATTGTGGTGGTGGAAAACATCGTCATGCACCGTGACCACGGGGAATCCCGCGCCCAAGCCGTGCGCAAATCCCTTCACGAACTCACCGTACCCCTGCTGGGGTCCACCTTTACCCCCGTGGTGGTCTTTTTGCCTTTGGTTGCGGTCAGCGGCGTCACCGGCATCTTCTTCCGCGCCCTGGCCATCACCATGGCCGCGGCGCTCATCACCTCGCTGGCCCTGGCCCTCACCTGGACGCCCGGCCTCAGCTATGTCTTGCTGCATGAAGATCACGAGCGCAAGCGCCACGCCGGCCCCGGCCCCATCCTCAGCCGCGCCTTGCGCGTACACAAGCTCGCCCTGGAGTGGGCTCTGGCTAACCCCATCTGGACCGGCGGAATCTGCCTGCTCCTCGTCATCGGCACCTGGGGCGGCTTTCAGCTCCTGGGCACCAATCTCCTGCCCTTGATGGACGAGGGCGGCTTCATTCTCGACTACATCATGCCCGCGGGCAGCTCGCTCCAGGAGACCAACCGCGTGCTTGAAAACGTCACCCGTATCCTGCACTCCATTCCCGAAGTCGAAAACACCTCGCGGCGCACCGGCTTGCAGTTGGGCCTGGCGGCCGTCACTGAGGCCAACACCGGCGACTTTACCGTGCAGCTCAAGCGCAAGCGCCGCCGCTCGGTGTGGCAGGTGATGGACGAGGTGCGCAACCGCGTCAACGCCGCCGATCCCCAACTCGACATCGAGCTTACCCAGGTTCTTCAGGACAACATCAACGATCTGTCCAACGCCCCATCGGCGATTCAAATCAAAATCTTCTCAGACAATGCCGCTCTGCTCGGCCAACTGGGTCCGCGCGTGGCCGGCGCCATCAGCAACATTCCCGGCGTGGTTGACCTCGAAAATGGAATCGACAACACCATCAGCGGCCCGGCCACCAACTTCCAGGTCGATCCCACCGTCGCCTCCCGCCTGGGCTTTACGCCTGCCGAGGTCATCGACGATGCAACTTCAATCCTGGACGGGATTCCCACCAGTCCGCTGATCGCCAACGGCCGCGCCTACGCTATCCGCATCCGCCTGGGGCCGGAACACCGCAGATCTCTCTCCGCCATTGAAAATACCGTCTTCAACAGCGCCTCCGGCCACACGGCTACGCTCGGCTCCCTGGCCAATGTCCAGCAGTTGCCGCCGCAAACCGAAATCACCACGGAAAATCTCCAGCAGATGGTGGAGGTGACCGCCGACCTTGAAGGCTCGAACCTGGGCGGCGTGATGGCCAAGGTGGAGCAGGCGGTCGGGGCCCTCCATCTGCCGCCCACGGTGCGCGTGGACTACGGCGGCACCTACCAGCAGCAGCAGCAATCCTTTCACGATCTGTTGCGCGTCCTGCTCCTGGCTTTGGTGCTGGTCTTCGGCGTGCTCCTCGCCGAGTTCCGCAACTTCCCCGCGCCCATCGCCATTCTCGCGTCCTCGGTGCTCTCCATCTCTGGCGTGATCGCTGCCCTGCTCATCACCGGCATCACCTTCAACGTGGCCTCGTTCATGGGACTCATCATGGTCATCGGCATCGTGGCCAAGAATGGCATCCTGCTGCTCGACGCCGACGAGCGCTACCGCGCCGCGGGCGCCTCTGCGCGCGACGCCATGCTCCACGCCGCCCAGCGCCGCCTGCGGCCCATTGTCATGACCGCCATCGCCGCCATCTGCGGCATGTTGCCATTAGCCTTCGCCTTCGGCGCCGGCTCGGAGATGCTCCAGCCCCTGGCCATCGCCGTCATCGGCGGCCTTACTATCTCCATGGTTCTCTCGCTGGTCATTACACCGCTGGTCTATTACCTGCTCACCCGCCATCGCGCCGCCGGCGAGGCCCAGCAAGACGCTTGAAGTCCGGCTGATGATAGACCGCAGCCTGCTCACCCAACTGTTCATCAACCCGCCGCTCATGCTCATGGCGTCCTGCGGGACTGGCTACGGCATTTTCGGAAAGGGTGCAGGTCCGGTTGAGATGGATTCGGGAGCCGCCACTCCTTGAAGTAGCGGCGAATCGAGTATGCGCCTCCGGTCTACACCTTTTCCGAAGATGCATTAGCGAAACCGCGGAACGAAGGGGAAGGCTGTAATCTGACCGCGAAAGGAGGTTTCCCAACGCCCTGGAATGACGGCTCCGCACTTCGGGCAACGTCCGTCCGCGGTCAAGCGGTAGCTGGTGATCCGGTACCCGAAACGCTCCACCAGCAGTTCCTGGCAGCCGGGACAGCGAGTGTTTTCAAGGTCGCCGGCGCGGCCGGGCAGGTTTCCGGCATAGACATAGCGCAGCCCGGCCTGCTTGCCGATCCGCGCCGCGCGCAGCAGCGTCTCCGGGCCGGTCGAGTCCGGGTCCGTCATCTTGTAATCCTTGTGGAAGGCCGTAACGTGCCAGGGAATATCAGCCGATACGCCGGCCAGAAACTCCGCCATGCCGTTCAGCTCTCCGTCGGAATCGTTGAAGCCCTTGATGACCAGCGTGACGACTTCTACCCAGAAGCCCATCGCATGGAGCGCGCGAATGGTCTCCAAGATGGGCCCCAGCCGGCCGCCGAGCTGGTGATAATGCTGCTCGTTAAAGCTCTTCAGATCAACCTTGTACAAATCCACCCAAGGGTGCAGATACTGGAGCGCCTGCGGCGTGGCGTTGCCGTTGGAGACGAAGGCCGTCGCCAGGCCGGCGGCCTTGGCTTGCTTGAAGATCGCCACCGCCCATTCGGCGGTAATCAGTGGCTCATTGTAGGTGCTCACCACGGCGCGGGCGCCCTGCCGGAGCGCGTCTCGGACCAGCTCTTCCGGCGTGGCCGCCGCCGGCCGCACCCCCGCTTCGGGGTCGCGCAGCGCCTGCGAGGTAACCCAATTCTGGCAGTAGGCGCAATGAAGATCGCAGCCCAACATGCCGAAGCTATAAGCCAGCGCGCCGCTATAAGCGTGAAAAAACGGCTTCTTTTCGATGGGATCGCACTGCACGCCGCCCACGTATCCCCAGGGAACATAGAGCGTTCCGCCGCGGTTCCAACGCACCTTGCAAACCCCCGCCTTACCATCGGCGATGGGGCAGCGATGTCCGCAGGCATAGCAGCGCACCCGCTTGCGGTCCAGCCTTTCGTATAAGTCCTGAGCCGCCTCGCCAACGCGCTCGTCGAGAATTTCTTTCAGGGCCGCCATACGGTACGACCGCTCCCGTGACTGGATCCCGGACCATCCGCGGAGCCAACTTCACCCTACCACGTTTTTACTTTGAGATCACTGCGCCCCAACCGGCTGGTTGGAGTAGTAGCCGGCACGGTGGCTGATCTCGAATTGGCCGGACGCGGCGCGCGGAATGGTGACCTGGATGCTATGGAAATTGGCCCCCGGCAACTGGTGCTGCGGATAGTAGCCGAGCAGGTATTGCGTGCGCAGATCTTCGCTCACTTTTTTAAATGCCGCATCCAGGCCGCCCTGATTCACGTAAAAATGCTTGCCTCCGGTCTGCCCGGAAAGCGTAATCAGTGCGTGTTCGCCGCCAATGTCGCGGCCGGCGCTGGCCTCGATGGGCACATCGATCAGCGAGTAGATCATCACATCGTTGCGCAGGGCCGCTTCCAGGGCCTGCGGGTAGGTCGCGTCATCCGCTATGTCGTCGCCGTCAGAGATCACCACCAGCACCTTCCGTCCTTGCGTCTGGCCCAGGCTCTCCGAACCCCTGCAGATGGCTTTGTAGAGCTCCGTCCCTCCACCGCCGTGCAAATTGCCCAGCCCGCGGTCGATCACTTTCAGGCGATTGGTGAAGGGCGTCAACTGATGCACATAGGTGGCAAACCGGTAAACGCTCATCTGGTCTTGCGGCCGCAGAATGTCGCTCGCAAAGCGGTGCGCCGCGGCAGCCTCGGCGTGCAAATCCTTCCCCACGCTGCCGCTGGTGTCGATGGCCAAAACCAGATGCAGCGGCAGCTCCGACTGCCTTTCGAAGATCGCGATCTTCTGCGGCCGGCCATCCTCGAAGAGCGCAAAATCGTTGCGCGTCAGCCCGCCCACGATGGCGCCGTTCTTATCCGTCACGTTGACAAAGACGCTGACCAGCTTCACATTCACGCGCAGGGTGGTCTGCGGCGCGGCCGCGGCCCAGGGCGCGAGCGCCGGCAGCGCGAGGCAGATGCAGCGGCGAATGACGCCCAACCATTCCGGCGCCCGCGAGCGGCCGGCGCGATCACTCTTCATGCCGGGCCTCATGAGGGGCCTCCGCGGCATCTACGGCCAGCGTCGGCGGAAACGGCTCGCCTGGCGCCCACACCGCTCCATCCGTGAAGGTCTCCTTCTTCCAGATGGGCACGGTCTGCTTGAGCGTGTCGATGAGCCAGCGGCAAGCCTCGAAGGCCTGCGCCCGGTGCGCCGAAGCCACCACAATCAGCACGCTGGTCATGCCGATCTCCAGCCGCCCCAGGCGATGCACCATAGTCACCTGGCGCACGCCGAAGCGATCCCGCGCCTGGCGCCCGAGCTCCCGCATTTGGCGCAGGGCCATCTCCTCGTAGGCTTCGTAGTCCAGGTGCAGCGTGGGTCTACCGCGCGAGTGGTTGCGCACGATGCCGTCAAAGACCACCACCGCGCCATCCTCGCCGCGCTTGGCCTCAGCCACCAGCTTTTCGGCGTCGATCGTCTCCCACGTCAATCCGGCAAAGACATTCTCGCGCACGCTGCTCTCATCCAGAAGGTTCGCCGTCTGCGCAGGACCTGGAGGCGCAGTCCCGCCGGAGACGGGCGGCAGCAAACCCACCTCATCGCCGTCGCGCAGCGCCTGGGTAGCCGTGGCGAACTCGGCATTCACGCCGACGGCGATGCCGCGCAGGCTGGCTGCGAGCGCGCCTGCGGGTGAATCCGCCGGCGCACTCGCGCGCAAATGCTCCAGCAGCTCCGCAACCGTGGCCCCCGGCGGCAGCTCGACCGTCGCGGCTGCGCCCAGCCACTCTTTCAGCACTCCGAACGCAATCACGCGCACCTTCATAGCTACCCAAAAGAATACTGCCTGCCGGTTAGACGCGGCAGGCAGACGGTGCAGCCAATATGGTCCGGTACTGCGAGCGCACGACAGCCGGCGCCGTGCGCCCTACCACAGCAGCTTTAGAGCAAATTGCACCTGCCGCGATGTGGTTGCGGTGCTGGTGATGACACCAGCCGTGGGCGAAATGCCGGAGGGCGTGAAGACGATCAGATTGGGGGTGTTGAAGTTGGCGTGATTCAGGATGTTGAAGAACTCCGCGCGGAACTGGAGATTGAGGCTCTCATGAACGGCCGTGTCTTTGAGCGTGGAGAAGTCCCACTCCGCCGCGCCCGGTCCCGTCAAGCTGTCGCGGCTAAGGTTGCCGTAGAATCCGCTGCCGGGGGGCGGCGCCAGGAACGCCTGCGGGTTGAACCACTCGCCTGGTTTGCCAACCATCACTGAGCCTCGGAAATCGGGGTTCGCAAACGGGCGCACCGGGTTCTTGTTGTCGCCGTTATTCGAGGGGTTGTAGCTGAGCTGGGGAGTGAATGGAAACCCGGACTGCAAGGTGACAATGGAAGTCGCCGTCCAGCCGCTTGCCATCGCCTTGGGAAGGCCGCTCAGTTGGTTGAGAAAGCGCCGGTTCGGCCCGAAGGGCAACTGGTAGATTCCGTCGAAGGTCGCGGCGTTTCTCACGTCGTAGGTCGCAGGCCCCCAGTCCGCCTTCACGTGAAATGGATTGGAGACCAGCCCCGGCGCGTTGCCCGCGGCCGTGCCATTCAGCGAATCGCCGTCGTCCAGCGCCTTGGACCAGGTATACACTCCGCGCAGCAGCAGGCCGTTGCTCATGCGGTGGTTGGCGTCCACTTCCAGCGCGTTGTAGGAGCTGGTTCCCACCGAGAACCAAGCCCACGCGGGGCCCAGCGCCGGGTTGGCCAGCGGCGTTCCCGGAGCGATGTAATACGCGCCCGCCGGAACCGGCTTGCCAGCAAGCGGCGCGGGGAAATCCGCCGGATAATTGGCCAAGCAAGGAGCCTCCGGGCAGGCTGTGGGCGTGGGCTCGTTGTCATCCAGGCTGACGATCTCATGGTAGCCGTGCGAGCCCACAAAGCCCACCGTCAGAGCCGTGTTGGGCGTGAGTTCCTGCTCAAGCCGCAATGAGTAGGAGATGAGCGTGGGTGTGCGCATGTCGGGCTGCACGCCGCCGGGCGTGATCTTCGCGTCAGCCGGCGCCGGGGAAACCGGCAGCGGCAGGTTGGCGGCGGACAGGTTGGCGATGCTGTACGACGGGTTGAAGGGCGCATTCTGGTCCATGCGGTAGCCGAGCGCGTCCTGCAAGTCGTTGTAGATGCCGAAGCCGGCGCGAACCACTGTCTTTCCGCTGACCGGGCTCCACGCCAGTCCGAGGCGCGGCTGGGGCAGAAATTTGGCGTGGTTCACCGTGAACGCCGAGTCCGCGATGCGCGGCTGCGTCTGGATGATTCCGTTGGTGAAGACAAAGTTCGCCGCCCGTCCGTGCGCCTCGTTCCACCCGGTCGTGAATTCCGTGCGCAAGCCCAGCGTGAACGTCAGCTTGGGCATGGCGCGATAGGTATCCTCGACGTACCAGGCGCCCAGGAACGAACGCCAGTTCATTTCCGTGGGCGCGGGATCGTAGAGAAACGTGCCCACTGTGCCCTGTAAGAACTGCTGCAAGCCGGTGAACGTTGCCTGCCCGAACTGGGTCAGGGCCAGATCCTCGTTGGATTGGAGCGGCTGCAGCCAAACGCCCGCGCTCAGGTTGTGCAGCCCGCGCGTCAGGATGACTCGATCCTCATAGGTGAAAAGGTTGCGGGCGATGTGCAGATCGCTGCCGGTGTTGCTGCCTGCCTGGCTCACCTGGGCCGCGGGATTGGCGGCCGCGCTTCCGCCCACCACCACTGTGCCCACAGGCTTGCCGGCCACAAAGCCCGGAACCGCGGCCGCCGGCGTGTCCGGCGTAGGCTCGCCCGTATAAAAGTAGGCGGCGCGAGAAAAGCCGATGGTCGCGGTGTTCAGCAGCGCGGGAGAAAAGATGTGCGTCTCCCGCAAGCTGAGCACCTGCTCGCGCAGATTTTCGAGGTCGGTGCTCAAGAGATTGGCGGCGGTGGGCGTCACGTCGGCGCTGTCGTCGATGGTGTAGACGCCGGTGAACGTGTCCTGGCTTGAAAATACGCGGTCCAGGCGCGCCGTGCCAAAGTCGTCGCGGATGGTCTGCAGCGGGCTGTTGAACGCCTCCGCGATCCCGCCAAAATCAGGCGCGCCGGGGCTTTGCGTGGGCCACAGGTTGAGCAGCGGCGCCACGCCCGGCGCCACGCCCACATCCGCCATGCCGGAAGGATTGGGGCACTGGCTTGGCTGTCCCGGCGGCGGAGTGTAGAGCGAGCAGGGCAGGTAGCCCTTGCGCGCTTCGGCGTCCGGAACCAGCGCCACGCCGGTCTGGTGCAGGTGCTGCTCAAAGCCCTCGAAGTTGCCGAAGAGGAAGGTCTTGTTCCTCTGGATGGGTCCGCCGAGCGCGGCACCGAACTGATTGCGCTGAAACGGCGGCGCGGCGCTGCGGTCAAAGTAGTTGCGCGCATCGAAGATGTTGTTGCGCACAAATTCGTAGAGCGAGCCGTGCAGTTGATTGGTTCCGCTGCGCGTGACAATGAGCACCTGCGCTCCGGACCGCTTGCCGTACCCGGCGCCGTAGCTTGAGCGCAGCACGTTGAACTCCTCGACCGCATCGACGCCCAGCAACTCACCGCTCGTTCCGCCCGGCTGCATGTTGTTCTCCGCCGCGCCGGTAAACTCCACGCCGTTCAGCAGAAACAAATTTTGTTGCGGGCGATTGCCGGAGACGGCAAAATCGTTGCCTACTGTGGAGTTGGAAACCCCGATTCCGCCCACTTTTTCCGCCGTGAAATTTACGATCCCCGGATTCAGCGTCAGCAGCTCGTCATAGCTGCGCCCGTTCAGCGGCAGGCCGTTTACTTGCTGCTCGCCCACCAAGCCGGAGACATCGGCGGTGGTCAGGTTCACCTCCGCCGCATTCGCATTTACCGTTACCTGCTGCCGCACTCCGCCCACGCTGAGGCGCAGATTGGCCGCGGCTTCTTGACCCACGGCAAGCTGGATTCCCGTGCGGATGACCTGGGAAAACCCCGGCTTTTTGGCGGCGACTTCGTACTCGCCCACGGGCAGCGAGAGAACCTGGTAGCGGCCATCACGGCTGCTGACCGTGATGCGCTCCTCGCCGGTATTCACGTTTTTTACGGCTACCTGTGCGCCGGCTACCGCCGCGCCGGCGGGGTCGGTCACCACCCCGCTCAGGCTCGCCGATTGCGCTGCGGCGCCGGGAGCCCAGGCGAGCACAAGAGCCAGGTTGACGAGCGCCAAGAGAACTGAACGCGCGCAAAGAGAACGCAGAAGAACGCGGCCGTTCCGGAGCGCACAATAGCTCATGAGAATCTCCCCGGTA
Organism: Acidobacteriota bacterium; assembly: GCA_021800255.1. GTDB lineage: Bacteria > Acidobacteriota > Terriglobia > Terriglobales > Acidobacteriaceae > Telmatobacter. The sequence goes on along the minus strand of JAJYZC010000006.1, from coordinate 44,259 downwards.
TGCAGCCGCATGGAAAAGCTGTTTAGAAGGCCGTAAAACAGATAGTATGCGACTTTATTCGTATATAAATATATCAAAAAGAATTGATTCGAATCAATCGGCGGGAAATATCTTCGCGTGGGCGCAACCCTCTCTGCGGGGACGCAATCGGGAGCCGGAACCGGGCTTCGAGTGTCTGCGGGGAGCAGTTGCCCGGATCAGGGTTGGGAACCGGCCGAGCCCAGCTTTGCTATCACAATGGCCTGCGCAGCCGCGACCGCCTCTTCCAGAGTCATGTGGGTGGAATCCAAAAGAACGGCGTTAGGCGCTGGGTGGAGGGGGGAATCGGGGCGATTGCGGTCGCGCTCGTCGCGGGCGCGCAGGTCGCGGATGACCTCCTCGGGCTGCGCGTTGTGCGCGGGGCCAAGCTGGTCGAAACGGCGCAGGCCGCGCACCTCGGGAGCCGCATCCAGGAAGATCTTGACCTCGGCGTTAGGAAAGACGATGGTGCCGATGTCGCGGCCCTCCATGACCACGCCGCCGGCGGCGCCTAGTTGCTGCTGCAAGCCGACCATCCAGGCGCGAATGCGAGGATGAACGCTGACCTGCGAGGCGGCATCGGTTACCGCAGGATTGCGGATCAATCCTGTCACGTCTTCGCCGTCGAGCAGGACGCGGTTCTCCTCCTCACCCGGTTCGAGCCGGATGGAGGTTTCGGCGGCCAGACGCTCCAGTGCCGGGCCATCGCCTAACGAGATTTTCAAGCGCAGCGCTTTGAGGGCGAAGGCGCGGTACATGGCGCCGGTTTCCAGGTTAAGTAGGCCAAAATGACGGGCCAGCCGCCGGGCAATCGTGCTCTTACCCGCGCCCGCCGGTCCGTCAATGGCGATGATCGGCCTGCGCTGCGGCCTAGGGTCTGCCATCGGCCTTCATCCGCGCTTTTTCATTTTGCGGCGGGATGGAGCGGTGAAACCGTACCGCTGATTGTTTCCGGCCTTGGAGCCGGCCGCCAAAGCTGGTTTGCGGTCGCCGCGCGCCTTGATGGCGGACTTGCCTACGGCTTTCAAGCTGTTGTGGCCGTTATGCCGGCCGTTGCGCTGGCCTCCGGCGGAAACAGTAGAAGTGACCTTCCGCATCTCCAGGCTGCCTTTGGTTCGGCCGCTGGCGCGGGACCCAGAGGGCAGGGCGCCGTGGCCGTTGGAGCGGGCGCCATTTCCAGGCCGGGCGCCCGGGCGCGTCCCGTTCCGCTTGCCGTTGCCGTTTTGAGCCGAGCTTGCAGACCAGCGCGCGCTGGAAACGGGATGCTTGCCGTTGGCTGAGTGCCCCCCCATTGGCCTGGCGCCGGAAGAACGGGCGTCGGCGCCGGCGCGCCGGGACGCCCGGCCTCTCGTGGAGGCGTACACGGGCTTGCGGTCGCGGGAGCGGTTGGAACGGCTGAAGTGCGGCCGCGCAGCGGCGGATTTGCCGCCGATCGCGGATTTGTGTGCAGCAGGCATCCGGGGCGTGTGCGGTTCCGTAGTTCTACGCGGTCCGGGGGGAGCGGACGCCGCGGCGGGAACCGGCGACGGCTTCACGGTTTCTTGCATCTCCTCTTCCCGATCATAGGAGCGCAGAAAATGGTGGGACGCGGGCACAGCCGTGCTGGCATAGATCGTGGGCGGAGCGGAAAATTCCGGCAGCGTTCCGGCAACATAAAAGTGCGGCGCATGGCCCATTTGAAGGGTATGCACCTGCCGGGTGGCCACCAAGCCGCGCAATACCTCGCGGATCTTGCTGCGCGCGGTTAAGGGCGCCAGAAACAGCTCAACCTCCTCCATGCTGGCGGCGATAACAGCCTGCAAATAGATCGAGGCAAGCACGGAGATCGCTGTCACCTGTGAAGTAGACGCACCCTCGGCGATCGCCTTCTGAAAGCGCTGGCGCAGCAGTTGCCAATGCGCCGTCTGTCCCGGCGCGGAGACCACGGGAATGATGCGAAGCTGCTGCCATAGCTCGGTGATGGCGCGCAGAACCGCCTGTTCGGTTACTTCCCGGCCCAAAGCGTGCTTGAGCTGCGGGATGGTGGCGTCGCCCGCCTCCAGCAGCTTGTAGGTCTCGACAGCGAGAGGCGAAACCTGGCGCGAGCCGGTCAGTTGCGGATTGCGCCGCCAGTCGCGGTCGCCCCGCAGCGCGTATACATAGGGCAGAACCCAAGCGGCTACCACAAAGTCAGGCCTTTCGCCGGGCTGGCCGAGGAGGTTCAGGCGTACGGCAACATCGTCTTTTTCCAGGCGTATGAGCAGATCTTCGGCCAGCGTAATCTGTTTGGCGTCTGGGGCCGGGTTTCGCTGGCCGGCGACGGCCTCCACAAACGAAGGCGCCACAAAAGACGAATGCTGGCGGTGAGGCAAAAAGAGACACAAGCCTGTCTCTTCCACCCAGGTGCGCGTGTCCTCAAATGCTGGGGTTCCAACTCCGTTCAGGCGCATCCTTTCGGCGCGCGATGCTTCCAGTTGTTCTGATGTCAAAGAAAAACCTCGCTTCCAGGCTGACATGAGGGCAAAACCAGGAACATACTCCCAGTTTAGTCCCGATCAAGGCCGCCACGCATCCCCCGGGCAAGAGCATTCCCTGAGGAGGATCGGTTGCAATGGTTGCGTCGACTGAAGCGCAGTAATCTCGGGATACCTTGTCCCGGCTTCTTATTGATTCTGAAGACCCCTACTCCTGAGAGCGGGGCGCCTCCTGGCAAAGGTTTCAAATCCGGTGGAAGGCCCGCTGAATCTCCTTCCACGAATACAGTAAAGCTATGGGACGACCGTGCGGGCAACTGGTTGGATGACTGGTCCTTGCAAGCTCTAACAATAGCCATTCTATACGCGCCGGGTCAAGTGCGGTATTGACTTTGATGGCCGAATGGCAGGCGATGGAGGCGGCAATGCGCGTGCGCAGAGCCGTAAGATCCTCATTCCGCGTTGGTTCTTCCTGCAAGGCGGCGGATTGATCGATGATCTCACCGAGCGTGCGCTCCAGGGCCGCACCCTCCAGGCCGGCCGGTGCGGCTTTGACCGCAAGCGTTTGTGGTCCAAAAGGCTCAACCTCGAAGCCATTTCGCTCCAACTCGCCGGCGATGCGGGCAAATACAACCATTTGTTCGGGTTTCAGCTCCACCAGCAAGGGCATCAACAATCTTTGCCGCTGCGCCTGCTCGACTTGGCGGGCGCGCAGAATCTTCTCGAAGAGCACACGTTCGTGGGCAACGTGCTGATCGATGATCCAAAGGCCGTCCTCGTTGGTGGCCAGGATGAAGGACTCGCGCAACTGGCCCAAGGGCTTGAGCGAGGCAAGACGGTTGAGGTTGGGCGCAGCCTGCCCGGCCTCCACCAAAGCAGTTGCGGAGGCTTGGCTAACCCATTCATTTGAGTCAGCATGGACCTCGGCGCAGGGGTTTGGGGCGCAATCCTCTGGGCGCGACGAAATGGGCGGTTGAAAGAGAGCCGCAGCCGCCTCGGCCCAAGCCTTTTGGTCGAAGGCGCGGGGATCGAAGATGCGGCCATCTTGGTCCGCCGCGCGAAAGGGAAGGCTGCCGGGCAGGGGCGAAGGCGGTCGCGGAGTGAGATGAAAGGGTTCGGCACTGGAGTGGGGATGCTCGAAGGCGCCGGGATCGGAGTCTGGCAGAGATGCAGGTGGCAGGCTGTCCGGCGCGCCGGGCAGTGGAGATGCGGCAGGCGGCATCAGGGAGGGGCTTGCGGAGGGATGGGCGTCGAGAGCGGCGAGAAAGGCGGCGGCAGGACGGGCTTTGACGAGCGCGGTGCGGAGGCTATCCCGAACAAAATCATGGACTAAGGTTCGCTGGCGGAAGCGGACCTCAGTTTTGGCGGGATGGACATTGACATCGACCTCATCGGGCGGCATTTCGAGGAACAAGAGCGCCACCGGGAAGCTGGTGGGGGGAATCACGTTGCGATAGGCCTCTGAGATCGCGTGCATCAGCAGGCGGTCGCGGATAAGGCGCTTGTTAACAAAGATATAGATGGAGTTGCGATTGAGTTTTTGGAGTTCGGGCTTGGAGTAAAAGCCGGTGAGACGGAGCGCACCGGGCGAGCGGGCCGGTTCGTCCGGGTCTTTCTTCCACGGAGGCGGCTCGGGCAGGCCGGCATGGGCGAGAGGGGCTTCGGCGGCGAGGGGCAGAAGCTGGCTGAGCAAGTCCTTGCCGAAGATCTGGTAGATGCGTTCGGAGGTGCGAGCCACGGGCGGGGCGGAGACGATGGTGTGAGAGGCCGAGAGCAGTTCGAAGTGCAGTTCGGGATGGACGAGGGCGTAATGCGTAACGAGGGCCGTGACATGAGCCAGCTCGGTAGCTTCGGCGCGCAGGAATTTGCGGCGGGCGGGCGTATTGAAGAAGAGATCGGCGACGGCCACGGTGGTGCCGCGGGGGAAGGCGGCGTCTTCGACGCGGAGGATTTTGCCGCCGGCGATTTCGATGTGGGTTCCGGCGGCGGGCTCGCCGTCGGCGGAGGAGCCGGTGGAGGTTTGCAGAGTGACGCGGGCGACGGAGGCGATGGAGGGCAGCGCCTCGCCGCGAAAGCCGAGCGTGGCGATGGAGAGCAGGTCGTTGACGGTGCGTATCTTGGAGGTAGCGTGGCGCTCGAAGGCCAGCAGCGCATCGTCGCGGTTCATTCCGTGGCCGTCGTCGGCGATGCGAATGAGACGGCGGCCTCCAGCCTCGACCTCGACGCGAATGCGGGTGGCGCCAGCGTCGAGGGCGTTCTCCAAAAGCTCTTTGACCACCGAGGCCGGACGGTCAACTACCTCGCCAGCGGCGATCTGGTTGGCTACCTGGTCAGCAAGGATGCGGATGCGTCCCATACGCGATAAGGGTAACGCAAAGGGAGGGGCAGGGAATCAGCAGGTCAGCGGGTGAGCAAGCGAATCGGGTGTGGGAGTGGAAATGGAGCGTGAAGAACGCTGAAGATATTGGCGCCAAGGCGGCGATGGAGCGCCGACGGCGATTCCAGAATTGCATTACCCGGAAAGCGCACTGACGGGCGGCGTTTCCTTTAAGAAAATGCCGCTTCACAAAAGCCTCAAATGACACATACATTCTGGAGCCGCTCGGACGTTCGTTGATTGCGAGGGACGAGGGTCCGGGTGCTGGCTGAAGGTTAGACTGAGCATGTGCCGCCCATTCAGGATTTCATCCGCCGCCTTCCCAAGGCCGAGCTGCACCTCCATCTCGAAGGCACGATCCTGCCTTCGACTCTGGTTGAGCTCAGCGCCCGTCATGATGCCCGTCCCATCACGCTCTTAGAGGCTCAATCTCTCTACCAATTCGCCGATTTCACCGGTTTTCTCGATGCCTTCAAAGCGGTTACGGCGCGCCTCCTCACACCCGCGGACTACGAACTGGCCGCCTGGCGCATGATGCAGCGTCTGGCCGCTCAAGGCGTCGTCCACGCCGAGGTCTTTATCGCGGTGGGCGTCGTCTACCACTGGCGTAAGCACGACCCCAACTGCTTTGAGGCCATCTTCGACGCCCTCGAGCGCGCCCGTCTGCGGGCCGCCCGCGAGCTCGGCCTCTCGCTCTACTGGATCTTCGATGCCGTCCGTCACTTCTCCGTTGAGGAGGCCGGGCGCGTTTTTTTGAAGGCCGCCGAACTCCGCGCCAACCACCCCTCCATCGTTGCTATCGGCCTCGGCGGCGACGAGCGCCGCGCCGGCTCGGAGCCCTTCCGCGCTCTTTACGCCCAGGCCCGCGCCGCCGGCCTCCGCCTCACCAACCACGCCGGCGAAACCACCGGCCCTGAGGCTATTCGGGAAGCTCTTTCCATCGGCTCCGAGCGCATCGGCCACGCCCTATCCGCAATCGAGGACTCTGCTCTCCTCCAAGAGTTAAAAGATGGGAAGGTCCCGCTCGAACTCAACCCCACCTCCAACGTCCGCACCGGCGTCTGTCCTTCCTTCGCCGTCCATCCCTTGCGCCGCTACTTCGATCTCGGTCTTTTGGTCACGCTCAACTCTGACGATCCCGCCTTCTTTAACTCCGATCTGGCCAATGAGTATCTGCTTGCCCACACTGAGCAGGGTTTTACCCGCGACGAGTTGCGTCAGCTCGCCGCCAACTCCCTCCGCGCCAGCTTCCTTCCCGAGGCCGGCAAAACTGCCTGGCTTGCGCGCCTCGACTCCACTCAGTAAATACCGCCCCGTTTTTTCCGCTCATCCATCCACTGTCCGTCCAAACCAAACTGCGTTATGATGTAGATGATGCAGGAGGCTGCAATCGATGTCCCCCGAACGCGATCACGAATCTCTTGCCCCCGCCAACGAAACTCCCGCCGAGGAGGCCCCTGCTGCTGAAAAGCAGGGCGTCAATGTTCTGCTGATGATCGGCTGGCTCTCGGCGGGTATGGTTCTGGCCACGCTGGGTATCGTGGTCGGCGCCCAGTTGCGCAGCCGCTACAAGTTCAACAAGCGCACTCCGTATGACTTTTATTCCAACGCCGGCGAGCAGCCGGCCGGCGAGTTCGGCGTCGGCGTCTAACTCTTTTCCTGTCTCTGATCCTTGATTTCTGATCCCTGACGATCTAATTACGCTGGGGCCCCTGAGGTGTTTTTCGGGGATGGGGCCGCCCTGTGGAGATTGATTTTCAATCCGCCACTCCTCAATGCCGCGGCAGCTTGAATGCGTACTTTCGATCCACAATATTTTTTGAGAATGCTAGGGGCGGGCCATCTTTGCTCACTGGGGCGGCTGACCGCGCTCTCCAATGCCACCTGGGCGCCGCTCTCGGGCAGCAACGCGGAATCAGGACGCAGCCCGGACATCGGATGAACCGGCAAGATATAATTGAAGGTACACCGGCAGCCTGATTGATTTCATGACAGCTCTGACATTCACACTTGTAGTCTGGGTCATCTCAACCCTGGCGGGCTTTCTGGGCGCGTTGACTGGACTGGGCGGTGGGGTCGTGGTCGTGCCCGCCCTCACCTTGGCGTTGGGCGTAAACATCAAGTACGCCATCGGCGCATCGCTGGTTTCGGTGATCGCCACGTCCTCCGGCGCGGCCGCGGCTTACGTCAAGGAGGGCTTCTCCAACATCCGCATCGGCATGTTGCTGGAGATCGCCACCACCACCGGCGCCGTCTTTGGCGCCTATCTTGCCGCCTATTCCAGCACGCACGTTATCGCCATCATCTTCGGGCTGGTGCTCATCCAGTCCGCCTATCAATCGGTGGTTAACGCCTCGCCCGACACCGGACTGCTGGTGGAGTCCGATGGGCTGGCCCGGCGTCTGCGGCTCGCCAGCGATTATCCGCTGGAGGGGAAGCGCAAGGAATACGGGGTGCGCAACGTTCCCGCCGGATTCGGTCTCATGTTCGGGGCGGGCGCGCTTTCGGGGCTGCTCGGCATCGGCTCGGGGGCGGTCAAGGTGATCGCTATGGACCAGGCCATGAAGATTCCCTTCAAAGTCTCCACCACCACCAGCAACTTCATGATCGGCGTGACCGCCGCGGCCAGCGCCGGCGTTTACCTCAGCCGCGGATACATTCACCCCAGCGTGGCCATGCCGGTGATGCTCGGCGTGCTGGGCGGGGCGCTGCTGGGGACCAAGGTGCTGGTCCGCGCCCAGGTGCGTACCTTGAGGTGGGTCTTCGCCTCCGTGATTCTGCTCCTGGCAATCGAGATGATCGTCAACGGCCTGATGAAAAGGATTTAGAGGATATGAATGACATTCGCCTGGAGAATATTATCGGCCACCTGCTGCGCGCCGGGGTTTTGCTGGCGGCGGTTGTTGTTTTTGCGGGGGGCATTCTGTACCTCATCCAGGATGGCTCCCAGGCGGTCAACTATTGGACCTTCATCGCCGGAGGCCAGGACATTCGCACCTTGCGGGGAATCGTGAAATTGGCTGCGCACTTTGACAGCCGGGGCCTGATGCAACTGGGCCTGTTGTTGCTCATCGCTACGCCGGTGGCGCGCGTGGTGATGGCCATCGCGGGCTTTGCGCTGGAGCGCGACCGCCTCTACGTCGTGGTCAGTTCGATAGTTCTTGCGGTGCTCCTTTTCAGCCTGCTCCATGCCACCTAATCGGTGGGCCTGACTCATGGCGAGCCTGTGCCGCGCAGATGGTTTAATATAATGCAGGTGGTTTAATATATTTATGAGCGCACCGGCGAAGCCCTGCTCCTTCCCGGTCGAGCGCATCTTGAGGTTAGAGCGAATTGTCTTTCTTCCCCAATCGACAATTGGCGAGTTACGCCAAGGCGAGGTCAGGTTTGGCGCGCCACTGGTGGGTTGCGCCGTGCGCCGCGTCTTTTTTCGCCGGCGAGGCGTTTGCAGAGTATCCCGCCAATATCTTTGCGCCGGCGGCGACGCCCGCGCACTCCATCTTCGACCTCTCGATGCTGGTGCTTTCCGTTACGCTGGGCATCTTTCTCACGGTGGCGGGATTGCTGACCTATGCGCTGATTCGCTTCCGGCAGCGTCCTGGGGATTCGAATGAAGAGCCGCCGCAAATTTACGGCAGCGATCAGATCGAGCTCTCCTGGACGGTGATTCCCATTCTCATCGTGGTGATGTTGTTTTTGACCACCGCGCGCGTCATCCTGGGGACCCAAGCCATTCCCAAACCCAAGAACGCCATGAACGTGACCGTTGTCGGCCATCAGTTCTGGTGGGAGTTCCGCTATCCCCAGTACGGGATCGTGACCGCCAACGAACTGCACGTGCCGGTGAGTACGGCCGCGCATCCTGAGCCGACCTATCTGACCATGACTTCAGCCGATGTGGTGCATAGCTTCTGGGTGCCGCGGCTGGCGGGCAAGACGGACGTGATTCCCGACCGCGTGAACACGATGTGGTTCAATCCCCACAAGCCCGGCCTCTATCTCGGCCAGTGCGCGCAATACTGCGGCGCACAACATGCCACCATGCTCATCCGTGTTTATGCGCAAACCCCGGCGCAGTTCATGGCCTGGGTCAGGCAGCAGCAGCAGCCGGCGCAGCAGAGTTTCCCCGGCGATCCGCTGGCCGCAGAAGGGGAACAGGTCTTCATGCACAACGCCTGCATCAACTGCCACACCATTGCCGGAACGGCGGCCACGGGCCGCGACGGGCCCGACCTTACGCACCTGGCCAGCCGCCAGACCATCGCCTCCGGCTCCATTCCCAACACTCCCGCGAACCTCAGAAAGTGGATTGAAGATCCCAGCGCCATGCGGCCGGGCACGCTGATGCCGGCCATGCACCTGAGCCAACACGATGTGGATGCAGTGGCCGCATACCTCACCGAGCTTCGCTAATCACCACCGGAAAGGGACGCACGATGAGCACAACTCGCGCGCTAGATGGAATCGACGAGACCCTCGCGCCGCAGGGCAGGCGGGAGCGAAATTTGATTTACGAATGGCTCTCGACGGTGGATCACAAGAAGATCGGCATCCTGTACATCGTCTACTCGCTCATCTTCCTGCTCATAGCGGGGTTTGAGGCGATGCTGATGCGCATCCAACTGGCGGTCCCCGACAACCATTTCGTTTCGCCCCAGACCTTCAATGAGCTCTTCACCATGCACGGCACCACCATGGTGTTCTTCGTGGGGATGCCGATCCTGTTCGGGTTTGGAAATTATCTGGTGCCGCTGATGATCGGAGCGCGGGATATGGCCTTCCCGCGGCTCAACGCCTTCAGCTTTTGGATCTCGGCCTTTGCCGGCCTGCTGCTTTACTTCAGCTACTTCGGCGGCAGCGGGCTTTACGCGGCCGGTTCGGCGCCGAGCGTAGGATGGTTCGCCTACGCGCCGCTGACGGCCAAGGTTTTTTCGCCGGGGCACAGCACCGACTACTGGACGCTGGCCATTTTTCTGAGCGGCATCGGCTCCATCGGCGCAGCCGTCAATTTTGTCACCACCATCGTGTGCATGCGCTGCAAAGGCATGAGGTTCGGCCGCATGCCGCTGCTGGTCTGGCTCTACCTGGTGACGGCGTGCCTGGTGTTCGTGGCCGTGAGCCCGCTGACGGCGGCGCAGATCATGCTCACCCTCGACCGCTACCTGGGCGCGCACTTCTTCGATACGCAGGCTGGCGGCTCGGCCGTGCTCTGGATGCACTTCTTCTGGATCTTCGGCCATCCCGAGGTCTACATCCTGGTTTTGCCCGCCTTCGGCTTCGCCAGCGAGATCATCCCCGTCTTCTCGCGCAAGGCCATCTTCGGCTACCCGGCGATGGTGGGCGCGACGGTGGCTATCGGCTTCATCAGCCTGGGGGTTTGGGCGCACCACATGTTTACGGTGGGACTGGGTCCCAGCGCCAACACCTTTTTCGTCTTCGCTACCATGGTGATTTCAGTGCCCACCGGCATCAAGATATTCAACTGGCTGGCTACCATCTGGGGCGGCAAGCTGATCTTCAAGACGCCCATGCTGTTCAGCATCGCCTTCCTCTTTCAGTTCCTCATCGGCGGGCTCACGGGCATTATGCTCTCGGTGGCGCCCTTTGACTGGCAACTGGGCAACTCCTACTTCGTGGTAGCCCACTTCCACTACATCCTGGTGGGCGCCATCCTGAGCATGATCTTCGCGGCCTTCTACTATTGGTACCCGAAGATGACCGGGCGCATGTTGTCAGAGACCATCGGCAAGTGGCACTTCTGGCTCTTCATCATCGGATTTCATCTCACCTTCGATTTCATGCACATTCCCGGCCTGCTGGGGATGCCGCGCCGCATCTATACCTATGAGGCCAACCGCGGCTGGGGCACCTTGAACATGATTGTGAGCATTGGCGCGGCCATACAGGCCATCTCGATCTTGATCTTCGCGTACAACCTGGTGCACTCGTACTTCAAAGGCAAAGCGGCCGGCCACGACCCGTGGGACGCCTGGACTCTGGAGTGGTCCACGCCCTCGCCGCCGCCTGACTATAACTTCGCCGTTGAACCCGCGGTGAACAGCCGCCGGCCCTTGTGGGATTTAAAACATCCGGACGATCCGGACTCGGACTACGAATGATGAGCGCAGCAGCGATCCATACGGCCGGCGCGCCGGGCGGCAGAGAGACGCCCTGGAGGCAGCCTTATCGCGGCACTGTGGGCATGGCCTGCCTGATTGCCGCCGAAGCCTCCATCTTCATCATCTTCGTGGTGGCGTACATCTTTTACATCGGCAAGAGCCTCAGCGGGCCCACGCCGGCCGAGGTGCTGGAGCTGCCCATCTTCGGCACCATCTGCCTGCTTTCGAGCAGCATCACGGTTCACTTCGCGGTGAGCGCGCTGCGCAAGGGCAATCTGCGCGGCTGCACGCTGAACCTCGCGGGCACGGTGCTGCTGGGGTTGATCTTCCTGGGCTCGACCGCGCAGGAGTGGTATCACCTGATTCACGACGACGGTTTGACGATCCAGACCAACCTTTTCGGAACCACCTATTACTCGCTGGTGGGCCTGCACGCCAGCCACGTGGTGGTGGGCCTGATTTTGCTTTCGCTCACGCTGGCGTTTTGCTTGATGGGCCGGGTGAAGCAGGAGCACGCGGAGAAGCTGGAAACGCTGTCGCTTTACTGGCACTTTGTCGATGGCGTCTGGGTGGTGGTGTTTCTGGTGGTTTATGTTTTGGGCCGGTAGGGCGCGGAAGGGAGGAGCATGACGGAGCACGGCGGAACGGAGCCTGGAACGCATAGCGCGAGCCACGACGGCGTGCTGATGCCCGTGCCCACGCCCTGGCCCATGGCCTTTGCGCTGGGCGTGGCGCTGATCATCGCGGGCATGGTGACGAGTTGGGTCATCAGCCTGCTGGGACTTGTGGTGGCGCTGCGCGCGGCGGTGGGTTGGTTCCGGGAGGTGCTGCCGCAGGAGAACCACGCCGCGGTTCCGGTGCGCGCTGAGACCATCACCATCTCCACCACGCGCGGAGGCCCCGCCCAGTTGGCGGCCCTCGCCAGACACCGCAAGCTGCTGCCTATCGAGACCTTCAGCGTGACGGCGGGGATCAAGGGCGGCCTGGCCGGCGGCACGGCCATGATTGTTCCTGCGGCCATCTTCGGCTGGGTCCGCTACCACAGCATCTGGTATGCGGTGAATCTGCTGGCGGCGGGTGGTTTTGTGAGTTGGGCCGGGCAGAGCAACGCCTTTCTGGCCCAGTTTCATCTCCTTGGGCTTCTGGCCGCCGCCGGCATTCACACCGTCGCGTCGTTGCTCATCGGAATGCTCTACGGGGCCATGCTGCCCATGTTTCCGCGCAAGCCGATTCTCACTGCCGGCTTCATCGCGCCCTTTATCTGGACCAGCGTGCTCTACTCGGCGCTGGGCGTCATCAGCCCCATCCTCAACGCGCGCATTGACTGGCTCTGGTTCGTAATCTCGCAGATCGCCTTCGGTCTGGTCTGCGGCTTCGTGGTCAATTTGCAGGTGAAGGTGCGGACGCCGCAGTTTCAGGCTCTGCCTTTCGCCGTGCGCGCCGGTCTGCAAGGCGGCGCGCCTAACCCGGGAAACGAAAACAAGAAGCAATGACTCTGGATTCCCAAATTCGGACGGCCTTTTGCGTTTTGGCGATGTCCGCGGCCGCATTGGCTGGCGCCGGCTGCGGCCATATACATGGCCAGCCCGGCCCTCCCGTCCAGCGGCCCGATCAGGTGCTCGACTTCGCCACGCTCTACAAGCAAAATTGCGCCGCCTGCCACGGCGAGAACGGCCGCAACGGCGCGGCGATCTCGCTTTCCAATCCGGTGTACATCGCGCTGGCCGGAGAGGCGCGGCTGCGCTCGACCATCGCCAACGGCGTCGAGGGCAAGCTGATGCCGGCCTTCGCCCAGAGCGCGGGCGGCATGTTGACGGATCCGCAGGTGGACGCTCTGGCCCAGGGGATTGTGACGCAGTGGGGCAGGCCGCAGCAGTTCGCGGGCGTCACGTTGCCGCCGTATCAGGCTGCTTCGCCGGGCAACGCGGCCGATGGATTGAAGGCTTACGGCGTCTTTTGCGCGCGCTGCCACGGAGCAGCCGGCGAAGGCGGGCCGGCCGATGGCCAGCCGCTCCAGCCCGGCGCGCCGCAGCCCGCCAGCGGCTGGCTTGGTTCCATCGTGAACCCGACGTATCTGGCCCTCATCAGCGATCAGAACCTGCGCAGCATTCTCATCGCGGGCCGTCCCGATGAAGGAATGCCCGACTGGCGCGGCGACGCCGCGCAACCCATGACCGATCAGCAGATCACTGACATCGTCGCCTGGCTGGCTTCCAAGCGCGTCGCCACTCCGGGCCAACCGTATCCGAAGCATCCTTAAGCCGCAGGCCAGAGAAGCGCATCGACTGTAGATATTGAGCAAGGAATCTTTATTGATGATGGAGGAGGAAGCCATGAACCCCAATGAGCCGCTCGCGCCCGGCGCAGAGATCGCGGCGGAATCCACGGCGGAGCAGCCGCAGAACCCGGCGGAGGCGGCGCACTCCCGCCGCGCCTTCCTCTTCAAGCTGGCAGTGGCCTTGAATGGAGCAGTAGGCGCGCTGCTCGCAGTGCCGATCATCGGTTATCTGTTGGGTCCGGCCTTCAGCAAGCGCGCCAACCAGAGCGCGTGGATACACCTGGGCCGCGTAGAAGACTTTCCCCAAGGACAAATCCGCCTTGCCAGCTTCCGGAATCCGGCCACCACGCATTGGGACGGTGAAACCGGCGACATTCCCTGCTGGGTGCGCCGCATTTCGGGAAACAGCTTTCAGGTCTTCGCCATCAACTGCGCTCATCTCGGCTGCCCGGTGCGCTGGTTTCCGCAGTCGCGGCTCTTCCTTTGCCCCTGCCACGGCGGCGTTTACTACGAAGACGGATCGCGCGCCTCCGGGCCTCCGCAGCGCGGACTTTTCCAGTACGCCCACAAGGTCGTGAACGGCAACCTGATGATCTACGCCGGCAAGATGCCCACGCTGGCCGCGCCTTACGCCCAGCCGCCCCTCACGCAGATTCAACCCAGCTCAGCGACGGCGAACGGCGCAAAATCGATAGCTGTCCACGACGCATCCGGGAGGAACGCCTGATGGCCGCCCCCAAGAAGCGCGCAAGCGCCCTCTACAACTGGTTCGAGACCCGGCTGGGGTTGGGCGCGCCCATCATGGAGGCTGCCGAGCATCCTGTTCCGGCCAACACCTCAAGCTGGTGGTACGTATTCGGCAGCGCCGCGGCGGTCATTCTGGTCCTGCAGGTGGTCACCGGCATTCTGCTGGCGCTGGTCTACTCGCCCACCGCAGGCGATGCCTGGTACAGCCTCCAGTTCATCGATCACAATGTGGCGCTGGGATGGTTTCTGCGCGCCATGCACGGCTGGGGCTCCGATTTCATGGTGGCCATCGTCCTCATTCACCTGGTCCAGGTGTTCATGTTCGGCGCCTACAAGTTTCCCCGCGAGCTCACCTGGATCGTGGGTGTGTTTCTGCTGCTGCTCACGCTGGCCATGGCCTTCACCGGGCAGGCTCTGCGCTTCGATCAGGACGCCTACTGGGGATTGGGCATTGGGGCCTCCATCCTCAGCCGCGTGCCCTGGGCCGGCGGGGCGCTGGTCGATCTGCTCTTAGGCGGACCCATCATCGCCGGACCAACCCTGTCACGCTTCTTTACCCTCCACGTGTTCATTTTGCCCGGCCTGATCCTCTCGCTGGTTGGTCTGCACGTGTGGATGGTGCTGCGGCTGGGCATCAACGAGTGGCCCATGCCGGGACGCCTGGTGAGCAAAAAAACTTACATGCAGGAGTACCACAGCCTCACCAAGAAAACCGGCATTCCCTTCGTGCCGGAGGCGGCGTGGAAAGACGCCCTTTTCGCTGCCGCCATCGTGCTCTCCATCATGGCCTGCGCGCTGTGGTTCGGCCCCTTCGGACCCTCCGGGCAGCCGAATCCCACCATCATTCAGACGGTTCCCAAACCCGATCTTCCGTTCCTTTGGATCTACGCCGTCCTAGCCTATCTGCCGCCGGCCATGGAGACGCCCTTCATCCTCATTGCGCCGGTGGTCATCATCGGCGCCATGCTGGCGCTGCCGCTGGTCTTCGGCGAGGGAGAAAAGCACTGGTCGCGGCGGCCGGCGGCGGTGCTGATGGTGGCGGTCATCGCCGTTACCCTGGGCGTCTTCACGCACCTGGGCATGTATACGCCGTGGAGCCCGAAGATGAACGCCTGGAGCAGCGATCCGGTTCCCGCGGCCTACCTCAGGGACCGCACTCCGCTGGAGCGCGAGGGCGCCATCGTCTTCCAGAACAAGCAGTGCCGTAACTGCCACTCCATTGGCGGCGCCGGCGGCATGAGGGGCCCGGCGCTGGATGACATTGCCTCGCGCATGACTGAAGATCAGATCATCCGCCAGGTGCTGCAAGGGGGCGGCAACATGCCGGCCTACGGCAACTCGCTCACTCCTGCGGAAACCACTGCGCTGGTCCATTTTTTGCTCACGCTGCACGGCAACCGTCCGGCCGCGGTCAACGCCACGCGCAAGCTGACGATGCACGAGCGGCTGCCCTTGCCGCCGGAGCAGCCGGCGCCGGCTGCGCACGGTGGAACATAGTTCGCTGCTGAACCGAGCTTCATGTCACCCGCAAGTCAGGCAATCTTCGATGCATGGTCGCCGCCGGTCTTTCTCACGACG
Source organism: Acidobacteriota bacterium (assembly GCA_021800255.1). GTDB lineage: Bacteria > Acidobacteriota > Terriglobia > Terriglobales > Acidobacteriaceae > Telmatobacter. The sequence continues at coordinate 28,689 of JAJYZC010000006.1, read as the reverse complement.
CTAGTGATCCTCAGCGGCTTGGTATACATTCGCGGCTGGTTCGCTATTCGCAAAACTCGCCCCGAGCACTTTCCCGAGTGGCGGCTATGGGCGTTTCTCTCCGGCGTGGGCACCATCTGGCTGGCCGTGGGCTCGCCCATGGACGGCTTCGCCGACGCTTTGCTCAGCGCCCACATGGTCGAGCACATCCTGCTCATGTCCTTCGCTCCGCCGCTGATGCTCCTTGGCAATCCCTCGGTGCCCATCTTGCGCGGCCTGCCTCGCCCGATTACTGTGCGCGTGCTGGGTCCGATCTTGCGCTCCAAGGCGCTGCGCCGCCTCGGCCACTTTCTCGTCGCTCCGGTCCCGGCATGGATCATCTGGAACGTGATCTTTTTCGGCTGGCACGTCCCCGCCGCCTACAACTTCGCCCTGTATAACGAGCACTGGCACGACTGCGAGCACATCTGCTTCGTCTTCGGCTCGATTCTCTTCTGGTGGCCGCTCATCCGTCCCTGGCCGTCGGATGCGCGCTATCCAGGCTGGTTTATGCTCCCCTATCTGGCCAGCGCGGGCATGGTGAGCACCGCGCTCAGCGCATTCCTCACCTTCTGCGGCTATCCCGTCTACAGCTACTACGCGAAGCATCCCAACGCATTCGGCATCTCGCCCCTGACCGACCAGATCACAGGTGGGGCCATCATGTGGGTGGTGGGCATGGTGGTGTATCTTGTTCCGGCGGTCATTGTGACCATGAAGCTTCTGGAACAGGAGTCGAATCCGCGGGCGTAGAAACACGCCGGCGGGCGCTGATTCCTCGCGGATACATCTACTCTGGTTTGCCTTAGCGCTTCGTCTGGCCGCGGGCCATCTTCTTCACTTTGTGCTTGTGCGCGCCGCGCGGAGTGGTGCGCTTGGCTTTGGGAGCGGCCTTTTTGCGCGCCATGCGCTTGAGCTTTTTACGTTCCGCCTTATCGGCGATTTTCTTTGTGTCGGCCACCGTTGAACCTCTTTCCTTTGCATCTCGGCTGCCCGCGGCGCGGGCCAATGCAAAATTCATCGTAGCAGGGTTTGCGCGGACGGCAAAGAGCGGCGAAAAACCGCACATAGAACGTGCGCGCGGGCCAGGAGCCGCGGGGAAACCCGGCGATATGGAAGACGCCTGGCGAGTGCGCACGATTGAATCCGGTCGAGCGCCGGCAGACAAATTACTTGCGGGCAAGCCGCTGCACGACCGCCAATGCCTTCTGCACATGTTCAGGCGGCGTTAAATGATCAGCCCGGGAGGAGAACTCCGCGACGATCTTGCCGTCTTTGGCGATCACGAAGGTTGTGCGCGCAAAAAAGCCGTGGCCGATCACGGCGCCCCGCACGTCTTTTGCGCCGGGCATTGCGGGGAAGGTCTTCACACCGTACAAAGCGCCGATGTTGCCGCTGGGATCGGACGCCACGGGAAAGCGGCCCGCACAGTACTTAGGATCGGCGGAGAACTGGTTGAGGCGCGCGATGCTATCTTCCGAGACGCCAATGATGCTGGCGCCGGCCGCAGTGAACTGATCCTTATCGTGGGAAAAAGTGTGGGCCTCAAGATCACAGCCGCCAGTGAAGGCCGAGGGGTAGAAATAGACCACCGCGGGACCCTTTTTCAGCGCGGCCCGCAGCGAGAAACGGAATTGTTTCCCCGCCAGGGACGCGGGCAAGGAAAACTGGGGCGCGCGGTCCCCTGGTTTGAGGGCAGCGAAGGCGGGCGTGCAGAGCGCGGCAGAGATTGCCAGGCTGAGAAACAGATTTTTCTTCATAAGAATCCTCCGGGGAACTGAGACTCAATGGCGCGAGCGCGGCGCTCGGGCAGAAGCGCCGTCAAAACTAGAGGATAGCAGAGCGGCGGGGCGCGCGGCGGCCTGATTACAAAACCTCAACCAGGATGCAGCTACTCTGTTTTTGCTTGCGCGCCGCTGGGCGCCGCTTGCCGGCGCTGCGCGAGGAAGGCTGCGATTCTGGCGTCCAGTGCTTGGGCGCGCGCACGGCCCCAATTTTGCGTGGGCAGTTCGATGAATTTGTACACGCCGTGCGAGAGGGCCAGGCTGCACACCAGGCTTGCAGCCACGCTCACTAAAAGGGAACCCGTGGGGTGGTAAAGCCAGGAAGTGACCGTGAGCATGACCGGCAGATGGAGCAGATAAAAGCTATAGGAAGCGTCGCCGATGAAGGCGACCGGAGGCGCAGCGCCGAGGGCGGCCAGAGAACGGCTGGAGAGGAACAGAGCGATAAAGACGGACGCGCCCAGCGCGGTCACAATCTGCGCGCCATCGGCGTTGAGGAAAGGCATGGACCAGGAAGCGCCGTAGGCCGCGTAGCCCAGGATCACCATCCCAGCGCGCAGCCAGCGGGAAGAACGGAGCACGGCAACAATGCCGTCTTTGTACCTGGCCAGATAGCTCCCGCAGAGAAACGCTTCAAAGTTGCCCATCATGCCGAGGAAGCTCAGGCCGAAGACCGCCGCGAGAATCAGCAGAGCGTAAGGAACGCGGCGGGTTTTGCGGACCAGGAATAATACCGCGGGAAAAACCAGGGAAACCTTGACTTCGACCGCCAGGCTCCAGATGGAGGGATCGATCTGCATGAAGTGGAGGCCGGGCGCGATGAGGAGAAAATGCTTGACCAGCGATCGGCGGCTGATGGGCGCGCTCCAGAGCGCAGCAAGCCAGGGTGTGATGCCGGTGAGGCCCTGGGGAGCGTAGAGGACGAAGTGAAAGAAGAGGGCGAGCAGGATGGCGGTCCAATAGGCGGGGTAGAGCCGCGTGAGACGGCGGACGATGAAGGGCGCAGCATCCACCTTTTTTATCCTTGGGCCTGTGTAGGGCAGGGTGAGGACGAAGCCGCTGAGCACAAAGAAGAGCACCACGGCAGCTTGTCCATCCCAAAGCGAGCGCAACGGACGCCATACCGGCAGAGTGTTGGGATCGTTGATCATCATCTCCGCGGCATGGCAGAGGAATACGGCCAGCGCCGCCAAGCCGCGCAGCCCGTCGAGCTGCTTAAGGCGTGAACTCCGGGGCCGTTCCATGACCAAAGCGATTCACCCCCCAATGAGGATCGCCGCGCGCATATTATGCGCTCTGACCCGGTGGCAAGCGCCCCAGTTGACTTACGCCCCGGCGGCAGGCCATGCGCGCTGCTCCGGCATCGAGAGTCCGGCCCGGAGCCAACTGGCTTCAGTTGCTCCAATTGGAGCACAGCTCGTCAGCGGGATGGAACCGGAAATCGTCCGGGGTTATATCTTCTGTAAATTGGCGAATTTTTCCATCAGCTTTTTGATGCCATGACGCTGGAAGTGGACGGTGAGCTTGGCGTCTTCGCCCTCGCCCTCGCGGACAAGGACAGTGCCTTCGCCGTACTTCGCGTGACGGACGCGCTGGCCCTTCTTGAGGCGGGTAGCGCCGTTGGTCTGGGCAATGTTCATGACCGGACGCGGGAATGCGCCGGGCCGGCCCGGCCCCGATTTTGCGCCGAAGAACCGGGCAATGTTATCGATGGAAGCAGCGTTCTCCGTGGGCGCCGCGCCGGTATCCTTGGAACCGGCTTCGCGGCCGGCATAAGAGCGTGAAACCTTGGCGGCAGGATGGGTTTCCTGGCTCTCATCCTCATAGTTGAAGTGGCGACCGTCGAAGTCGGCCGGGCGCCGCTGGCGCCGCGCCGCGGCGTAAGAGGGCGCGGCCCATGCCCGGCTCCCGCCCCACGAACCACGGCCTGCTTGCGCAGACGCCTCACCTTCGCCCCACAAACCGCGGCTGCCCAGGTTCTCGATCAGTTGACTGGGCACCTCTTCAAGGAAGCGCGAGGGAATGCTCGCTTCCGGGGCGTCGTTGCCGTAGCGGCGCCGGTAGTGGGCGCGCGTGAGGATGAGAGTGTCCATGGCGCGCGTCATGCCCACGTAGCACAATCGGCGCTCCTCTTCGAGTTCTTCGGGGCTGTTCAGCGTGCGCGAGTGCGGGAAGAGGCCCTCCTCCAGTCCGGCCAGAAAGACCAGCGGGAACTCCAGCCCCTTGGCGGAGTGCAGCGTCATGAGCGTGACGCTGGCGTTGGGGTCGAACTGATCGGTGTCGCTGGCCAGAGCGGCGTGGTCCAGGAAATCAGCCAGTGTTTCGCCGCGCGCCTCGGCGTCGTGGGCAGCGTTGGCCAGCTCCTTCAGATTTTCGATGCGGCTGAAGGACTCCGGCGAGCCCTCGGCTTCGAGGGCTTTGATGTAGCCGGTGCGGTCGATGAGGAAGCGGATCAGTTCGGGCAGCGTAGCCGCGCCGCCGGGAGAACGGAAGCCGCTCGCCTCCTTTTCCTCGCCGGAGGGTGCCTCTTCCGCATCTGCGCCGAACTCCGGCGTTGGATGCGGATGCTCCCTGGTTTGGCTCGCCTCTGACGCCCCGAAGGCGAAAGCGGTGTCGGCGGCTTGGGGCTGAGCTGCGGCGAGATCGGCGGCCAGCTTGCCGGCAAAATCAGGGTCCATCAGGGCCTGCGCGTCGAGAATGAGCTGGCGGAAAGATTCGAGCGCCAGCAGCGCGCGCGCCGGAAGGAGCCGGTTGGCAGCCGCCGCGGCCGCCGCATCCCACGTTGAAACGCCGGTTTCAAGAGCCAGCCGCTCGACGGTTTCCAGGGTGGTTTTTCCGATGCCGCGGGCCGGTGTGTTGATCACGCGCTGGAAGGCCATCGAATCGTGCGGATTGCGGATCAGGCGCAGATAGCAGAGCATGTCCTTGATCTCTGCGCGCTCGTAAAAGCTAAAGCCGCCCACCATGGTGTAGCCGATGTTGTAGCGGCGCAGGGCTTCCTCCATCAGGCGCGACTGCGCGTTGGTGCGGTAAAGCACGGCCGCTCTGCGATCTTGGGCTTGGGTCGAGCCTGGCGCGTTCAGGAACGCCTGAATCTTGGCGGCGATGAATAGAGCCTCGTTTTCGCCGTCCGGCGCCTCGTAATAGCCGATCTGCGAGCCGCCTTGCCGCTCGGTCCACAGATTTTTGCCTTTGCGACGCAGGTTGTTACGGACCACAGCGCCGGCAGCCTCAAGGATGGTCTGCGTGGAGCGGTAGTTCTGTTCCAGGCGGATGATGCGGGCATGGGGGAAGTCCTGCTCGAACTCCAAAATGTTGCGGATGTCGGCGCCGCGCCAGGAGTAGATGCTCTGATCCTCGTCGCCCACCGCGCAGACGTTTTTGTGCTCGCCGGCCAGCAGCTTCATCAGCTCGTACTGCGGGCGGTTGGTGTCCTGGTACTCATCCACGAGCAGATAGCGGTAGCGGCGCTGATAGCGCTCGCGGACCTCGGCGGAGACTTTGAGCAGGCGGACGGCTTCGAGGAGCAGATCGTCGAAGTCCATGGCGTTGTTCTTGCGCAGTTCAGCCTGGTATTCGTTGTAGATGTGTGCGACGCGCTCGCTGGTGGGATCTTTGGAGCCGAGGAAGTAATCCTGGGGATCGACCATATGGTTCTTGGCCCAGGAGATGCGGCCGAGCACGGTGCGCGGCGTGAGCTGTTTGGTGTCCAGCCCCATGCGCTTCATCACCTGCTTCACGATCCCCTGCTGGTCGTTCTCGTCGAAGATGGCGAAGGCGCGGGTCAACCCCTTGCCGCCCACTTGCAGCGCCTCAATGTCGCGGCGGAGTATGCGCACGCACAAGGAGTGGAAGGTGGAAATCAGCGGTTTGGCCAGCGACGAGTGTCCCAGAAGCCGGCTGACGCGCTCGGCCATCTCGCCGGCGGCCTTGTTGGTGAAGGTCACAGCCAGGATCGAGTCGGGCGCGACGTTCATCTCGCGGATGAGCCAGGCGATGCGGTGGGTGATAACGCGGGTCTTGCCCGATCCGGCGCCGGCCAGAATGAGCAGAGGACCTTCTGCGGCCTCAACGGCTGCGCGCTGTTCGGGATTCAAGTTGGCGAGGAGGGGGTGCAAGGCGCGTCCGCAAAGAGAGATCCTGCCGTTAGTATATCGTTGCAGCGAACGGGCGGCCGGCACGGCTAAACCGCACACGGTATTCTGATAGCATCATGAATCCAAAAGATCGGTTGCAACGCCGCGTGGCCGTTTATTGCGGCTCGTCCGCGGGAAACGATCCTGCCTTTCGCGCCGAGGCAGTGGCGCTGGGCGAGTCCATTGCCAAGGCGGGACTGGGTCTGGTGTTTGGCGGATCCTGCTTGGGCCTGATGGGCGCGCTGGCGGACGCGGCGCTGGCCTCGGGCGCCGAGGTGATCGGGGTACTGCCCCACGTGCTCAACGGCAAAGAAATCGCACACACCGGCCTTACCGCTCTTGAGCTGGTTCCCACCATGCACGAGCGCAAGGCGCGTATGAATGCGTTGGCCGATGGATTTATCGCCCTGCCGGGCGGTTACGGCACCCTCGACGAGCTGCTGGAGGCGGTCACCTGGGCGCAACTGCGGCTGCACGAGAAGCCATGCGTGCTGGTCAACACGGCCGGGTATTGGAACGGATTGCTTTCCTTTCTCGATTTTGTGGTTGCAGAGGGTTTTTTGAAGACCGAAAGCCGCGCGCTGCTGCGCGTCGCCAGCGGCGCGGCTGAGGCGGTCAAGATGATCGCCTCGGAGTTAGATTGATTCAGGCGGCGTGAGCGCAGCGTCGCGCGTCTCGCTGCGCGTTTCTGTGCACTCCCTGGCTGCGCAGCCCGAATGGCGCGCGCAAATCCTTGCGAATCGCGCCGGCAGGGATCGTTATCGATGGAGTCAACTCCGCACCGCTGCGTTATGATGCCCGTATGCCGGCGAAGATTCGTTTTGGAGTGCTCAGCACCGCTAATATCGGCCTGAAAAAGGTGATTCCCGCCATGCAGCGGGGGGAAAACACCGAGGTGATCGCCATCGCTTCGCGCGATCTGGCCAAAGCCAGGCAAGCGGCAGATGCGCTGGGGATTCCGCTGGCCTATGGCTCGTACGAAGAACTGCTCGCCGACCCGAACATCGACGCCATCTACAACCCGCTTCCGAATCCGCTCCACGTGCCCTGGACGGCCAAGGCGGCTGAGGCCGGCAAGCATGTCTTGTGCGAGAAGCCGCTGAGTATGACCGTAGCCGAAGCCAAAACGCTCGTCGCCGTGCGCGCCCGCACCGGCGTCAAGATCACTGAGGCTTTCATGATCCGCAGTTTTCCGCAGTGGCCACGCCTGCGCGAACTGCTCCGCGCCGGCCGCGTGGGCGAGTTACGCTCCGTAACCGGCTTTTTCAGTTATTTCAACGTCAACCCCGCAAACATTCGCAACCAGGTCGAGACCGGCGGTGGAGGCGTTTATGACATTGGCTGCTATCTCATCCACGCCTCACGCTACGCCTTCGGCCGGGAGCCAGCCCGCGTGGTCGCCCTGCTCGACCGCGATCCCGAGTTAGGCACAGACCGGCTGGCCTCGGCGATCCTCGACTTTGCCGGCGGCCAGGCCATCTTCACTTGCAGCACGCAGCTGATTCCTTACCAGCGCATCCATTTTCTGGGCGCACGCGGACGCATCGAGCTGGAGATTCCCTTCAATGCGCCCAACGACCGCCCTACGCGCATGTTTATCGATGCCAGCGGCGATCTGAGCGGCAGCGGGATTTCAACGGAGGTCTTTCCCGTTGGCGATCAGTACACCATGCAGGGCGATGCCTTCGCCAAAGCCATCCTGGAGGACACTGAGGTCCCTGTCACTCTGGAAGACTCCATCGGCAACATGGCTGTGATTGAGGCTATCTTCAGGTCGGCCGCTTCAGGACAGTGGGAGATTCCGTATCGCTGAAGGCTGCGCCGGGGACGCCGTTGGGCGCAAAGATGCGCGCATCTCCCCGCGCCGCCGGCAAAACCGCGCTCCAACACACACAAAAGCAACGCGAGCGATGCGCGCGTTGCTCTGTGACTGCCAAGCGAAGACTTTGGTTAGCGCGGGGCCGTTATTTCCCCGCGGCCTTCTTTTGCGCTGCCCAGCGGCGCTTGACGGCCTCGATGATGCGCTTTCTTCCTTCGGCAGAAAGATGTCTCTTCTTTCTCCTTTTCATAGCGGGCTTGGCGGCGGCGTGTTGAACGGCAGCGACGGCCTTCCTGGGCCGGGCAGCTTTCCTTCCGGCTCTGGGCGCGGCGGCGGAAGCACCGCCCAGCAGTTCGCGCGCCTTCTGGAGTAACGCAATTTCACGATCGACTGCAGCCAAGATTTCTGCAACTCCCATATTCCCTCCATAACTTGGGTCATCGGCCGGGCCGCAGCGCAGGTAAGTTACACGCAAAGCAGACGCAACCGCGTACTTATAATACGATAACCGCACCAGGGGATACTCTGCAATCGAAAAGTTGCTTATGCAGGCTGTCCGCATGGTCGAAAAGCGCATTCGAACCACATTTGCAAACCTGGGTTGCAAATATGGGTTGTTGATAACGTGCTTCTTAGATAGCTTCTATACTCCACCAAGCTTCCGGCGGACTTGTTTGCCGGCGGGCGTCCTTTCCTTACAAGCCATCTGTCCGCCCCCTCTTTTGCGCGCGAATGTCAGGGATGCTTGGATGACCTGTCATCCTGACGCTGCCCCAGAACGCAGCCAAGGAGGAGCGGAAGGATTTGCGAACGTCTTTCCGGACACACGAATGCGAGGGATGAAAGCCGTCGCGTCGAAGGCTTGCAAAACGCGGTCTTGTCAATGTGTCTCTCCCGCGTCCACCTTGCCGCGGAAGCGGGCATAGACGAAGACCACGTAGGCAGTGGCCAGAGCCATTCCGAAACTCCACCACACCAGGCCAACTGCGAGCGTGTGGGGTCCTGAGAGCGCGCGGGTGAGCGTAATGTCGTTCGCCGCGCCGGTGGTGGCGGGCAGCAGCGAGGGATACACTCCCCAGCAGGCTCCGGCCAGCATGAAAAAGAGGTACAAGCACGAAGCCAGGAAGGCCTTCATCGGCTGAGGCCGCTGCGAACGGTTGTAGAGCCACATAGCTGCCAGCGATGCCGCCACGGCGGCCGGCACGATGAACGTCACCGGATGATTGAAATAATTATTCAGCGTGGCCGGGCGCACGGCAATGGTGGCGACGAGGCTGGCCGCGGTGAGCGCAACCACCAGCGCCCAGAGCGGGGTTGCCATCTGGCGTGCGCGCCGTTCCAGCGCGCCTGAAGTCTTTACGGTGAGCCACAAGGCGCCGTGCAGCGCCAGCGCGGCCAGCGCCAGCAATCCGCCAATCACTGTATACCAGTCGAGGATGCCGGGATAGGCGCCCGGCCGCCAGTTCGTCCACAAGGGCAGGAAGAAGTAGCCGTCCGGTTGCAGCGGCACGCCGCGCAGAACATTGGCCAGGGCCGCGCCGAAGAAGACAGCCAGCAGCGCGCTGGCCCAGGCGAACACGCCGTCCAGCAGCGCCCGCCACACGCCCAGGTCGAGGTGGTTGCGCAGCTCCAGGCTGACGCCGCGCAGAATCAGCAGCCACAGCACGATCATGAGCGGCAGATAGAAGCCGCTGAACGCCGAGGCGTAGAGCAGGGGAAAAGCGAAGTAGAGCGTGCCGCCGCCCGCCAGCAGCCACACCTCGTTGCCGTCCCACACCGGCCCAATCGAGGCCAGCGCGGCGCGGCGATCCGGCTCCGAGCGCGCAAGAAAGAGCAGGAGCGCGCCCACGCCGAGATCGAAGCCGTCCAGAATCACGTAGGCGGCGATCATGATGGCGACCAGCCAGAACCAGATGAAACCTAGCATCAGGCGCTCCTTTGGTTCAGATATGCAAAGCAACCGTCAATCTGCATGCAGGGCCTCCGCCGTAGCCGCTGCCGGCTCTGGGCCGCGCGCGATCTCGCGGTAGATCAAGACCGTGAACAGCAGGCCGAGCAGCGCGTAAAGGCCCATAAAGCCGAGCAGCGTGAACAATCCGTTGCCGGCAGAAACCATGTTCGAGTACCCCGCGCTGGTGCGCATCAGCCCATAAATCAGCCAGGGCTGGCGGCCTAGTTCCGCAGTCATCCAGCCGGCGGTGTTGGCGATGTAAGGCAGCGGGAAGCTGAGCAACAGAGCCCACAGCGCCCAGCGCGCCGTGTAGAGCCGCTTGCGCCACAACAAGAACGCGGCCACTGTCATGAGCAGCGCAAACCAGGTCCCCAACCCGGCCATGATGTGGTAAGCGTAGAAGAGCAGCGGCAGCGCGGTGGGCCATTGATCGCGGGGAAACTGATCGAGTCCCTCCACCTCGGCCCTTGTAGTTCCGTAGATGAGATAGCTCAACACATCGTTGACGGCGATGGGATTGTCGATCTGCCCGGTCTGTTCATTGGGCTGGCCGAGAATGACGATGGGCGCGCCGGTGGTGGATTTGAAGAGCCCCTCCATGGCGGCGATGGCCGCAGGCTGATTGCGGGCCACGTACTTGCCGGCCGCGTCGCCGGTGGGAAAGATGATTACAAAGGACGCGATCATGCCGGCAATTACGCCCACCTTCAGGAAGATGCGCGCGTAGCTTTGGTTGCGCCCTTCAAGCAGGTAAAAGGCGCCCACCGCGGCCATTACAAATGCGCCGGTAATTACCGCGCCGGTCATGTTGTGAGCGTATTGCAGCAGCGCCCAGGGGTTGAGCAGCAGACGCCAAAAACTGAGGACCTCAAACTGCCCGTTGGGCAGGCGCGCATAGGCCACCGGATGCTGCATCCAGGCGTCGGTGACGATGATGAAGAACCCGGAGATCCACGATCCCACGAAAACCATCACCGCCGAGAACCAGTGCAGCAGCCGCGAGATGCGTTTTTCGCCGTAGAGAAACAGGCCCAGGAACGCCGACTCGAGAAAGAAGCTGAAGACGCCTTCCATGGCCAGCGGCTGGCCGATCACCCCGCCGGAGAGCCGCGCAAAGCGCGCCCAGTTGGTGCCGAACTCAAACTCCATGGGAATGCCCGTGACCACGCCGAAGACGAAGTTGATGGCGAAGATGCGGCCCCAGAAGCGCGCCGCCCGGTCCCATTCCTCGCTGCCTGTTTTGAGCGCCACAGTTTTGAGCGCGACGATCAAAAGGCCCAGGCCCATGGTGAGCTGCGGAAAAAGATAATGAAAGGTGACGGTGAAGGCAAATTGCAGGCGATGGATCAATTCGCTTCCCATGCAAAAACTCCTCATGCGGAACGCGCGAACAAGCACGCGGGCAAGCCATGCTGATTGTAAGCTCACTCAAGCAGCGGGAGCGGCCATGCATTCACTCTGCGTCCGTCGCGCTCATGGGCTTGGCTCCAGCCACAGACGGCGCTTTTGCACATCGCGCGCCCCACACGGCTATCACCGTGACCCAAATCACACGCGAAATACTTTCATCCCCTATTCTAAATATGTGTGGTGAGGGGTACATTTTGCGGGGAGACCGCGCGGATTGCTCTTCCAAGCCGGGTACGGCGCTATTCCAACGCCACAGGGTGACAGGAAGGGCCTTCCATCCAGCGAACGGCTTATAGAAGTCACAAACTTTGTCTTAAGTCTGTCAAGAAAACGCCAAGGCGCTCTAAACTTCGTTTTGATTGGATGATGTCAAGGAATGCGGGTTGCAATTATCGGCGGCGGCATTGCCGGACTGGCGGCTGCCTATGAGCTGGAAACAGCGCGCGCAGCAGGCGCAAACGCTGACTACACGCTGTTTGAGGCGGGTAGCCGGCTGGGCGGCTCGCTGTCTTCAGAGGCCGTGGATGGCGCGGTCCTGGAGCGCGGCCCCGATTCATTTCTTACCGAAAAACGCGCCGCCATCGATCTCTGCCGCGAGTTGGGCCTGGGCGGCGATCTGCTTCCCTCGAACGACGCGGCGCGCAAAACGTATATCGTAGTCCGCAACCGCCTGGTGGCGCTGCCCGACGGCCTCATGTTTCTGGTGCCCACCAAGCTCGTCCCCACGGCGCTGACGCGGCTTTTCAGTCTCTCCACCAAGGCGCGCATGGCGCTGGAGCTGCTGCACCCGCCGCGGGTAGACCATCGCGGCGACGAAACCGTGGCCGCCCTGGTGGAGCGTCACTTTGGAGCGGAGGTTGTGGACCGGCTCGCCGATCCCCTGCTCAGCGGCATCTACGGAGGCAGCGCCGCGCAACTCAGCGCCCGTTCGGTGCTGCCGCGCCTGGTGGAGATGGAAGGCCAGTACGGTTCGCTTACCCGCGGCATGTTGGCTGCGCACCGGCGGATGAACGCCGCAGCAAAGACTCAGGTCCGAAACGGAAAGAGCAACAAAAACGCCGCGGCGCCGGTCTTTACCGCGCTGCGCGGCGGTATGCAGCAGTTGATCGACACCCTCGCCGCTCGCCTTCATCCGGCCGCAGTGCGCCTGGCTGCGCCGGTCAGCGGTCTGGCAAAAACCGGCCAGGGCTGGAGCCTCAACGTCAACGGCGCGAGCGAGATGTACGAGCGCGTGATTATGGCCGCGCCGGCCTGGGCCGCGGGCGTGTTACTGCGCCCGGTGGATCCTGCCCTGGGCGAAGATCTGAGCGCCATCCCGTACTCTTCTTCGATTACCGTCAACCTCATCTACAGCGAGGCGCGCCTGGGACGGCTGCCTGAAGGCTTCGGGTTCTTGGTTCCCGTTGTTGAGGGCCGCGCCTTGCTGGCTTGCACCTTCGCCCACCGCAAGTTTCTGGGCCGCACGCCGCCGGGCAAAGCCGTCTTTCGCGCCTTTCTGGGCGGAACGCAGAACGAGGCGCTGTTGACCGAGACCGACGACGTTCTGGCGGCCATCGTGCGCCGCGAGCTGAGCGAGATTCTGGGCGCGAAGACGATCGGCCTCAATGTCGAGCCGGAGCATGTCTGCGTCTCGCGCTGGCGCCGCGCCATGGCCCAGTACGCGGTCGGCCACCAGGAGCGTCTGGCGCACATCGGCGCCCGTCTGGCCGCGCTCCCCGGCCTGCGCCTCGCCGGCAATGCTTACGACGGCATCGGCGTCCCCGATTGCATCCGCCTCGGCCGCCGCGCGGCGCGGGAACTGCTCGCATCCTGAGCCGGAAGTTTTCTGAAAAAATGCTGGAGCACGGGCCTTCGCCGCTACACCGGAAGCCTACTGCATCGGCCCGCGGCCGGCGCTGAGCAGGTTGGCCAACAGGCGATAGGAGCCGGGAACCAGCTCGGGGAGCTGGCGGTAGAGCGCATAGGCGACATAGATGAACGTGCCCTTGCCGGGATGAGCGACGAGCAGGCCGCCGCGCTGCGGGCTCTGGCCGGGATCGGCGGTTTCAGTGAGCGCGGCGTAGCCGGGGTCCCAACTATCCGCGAAGCTGTGGCCGCGCTCCTCGAACCAGCCGTTGAAGTCGGCTTCCGTGATGCGGTTGGGCCAGGAGAGCAGCGGGTTGGAGGGATAGAGGAGCTTGACCGGGGACTGTTCGTTGGTGACGGTCCAGGGCGGGCGGCCGATGATGGTGATGGGCAGCGGAGCCGGGAAGGAGCCGCTCTGGTATTGCACGATGAGCGTTCCGCCATTGCGGACGAATTGGTTGAGCGCCGGCTGCGCTTCGGCCAGCCCAGGACGAACCGCATAGGCGCGAATGCCAACGACGATCACATTCCAGGCGGAGAGATTGCCGGAGGCCAACTGGGCCGGTGAGATGAGCTGGGCCGTTATGCCGAGCTGCTGGATGGCTTCAGGAACCGTATCGCCTGAACCCATGATGTAGCCGACGCGCAAGCCGGGCGCGACACGGACGTTTACTTTGCGGGTCTTCAACCGGGCGGGGGTGTAGAGGTTGTAGGGGCGCAGGCCGGCGTAACCGACGCTCCGCCAGCCGGTGCGGTAGGTTTTGCCATTGACGGCGGCAAGAGCCTGAATGGTGTAAGCGCCGGTTTGAACAGCAGCGGGCGTGACCGAGAAGACGAGAGGGTCAGTGTCTCCGGCGGCGGAAAGATGGAATTGCGCCTGGGCGGGTTGAGAACGCCAGCCGGCGGGAAGCTGGAGAGAGACCGTTCCCGAAGCCGCAGCCACGGCATGAACGGTGACGCGGACGGGCAGCGGCCCGCCATCGAGGGGCAGAATGCGGGCCTGGGGCTCGACGCTGACGCCGATCGGGGGCGTGACGACGAGGGGCTCGTAGATGCCGCCGGGACCGGGAACGCGATGCAGGGTCTGCACCACTTCGCCGAGGCGGATGGGAACGCCATCGAAGGTGAACTCGGCCCAGGCGGCCAGCGGCCAGGGCATGAACGGGCGCAGGCGCCAATCGGGATTGGAGACGATGTAGTAGGCCTGCTCGGTGTTGGGGCGGGTGAAGTAGGGCTTGGTGATCTGAGCGTCCTGGGGAACGCGGACGCTGAAGGTGCGGCCGGCGGCGGGGGCGGCGGCGGCTGAGGCGCTGATGGTGCCGCCGGCGTCTTCCGCGGGCCACGGAGAGCCGCTTTGGCTGACCAGCCAGACCCGAGTGAGGCGAACATTACTGGCGGCGTGGCTGGTGTGGACGCGGACGTAAAATTCCTGGCCGGGTGTGACGCTGGGAGGCATCTCCGGGGCTGAGTCTCCGCCAAACGGGTTCTGGTTGCGCTCCGCCTCATTGGTGGTAAAGGCGGTGAGATGGAGGCCGAGGAGATATTGGAACGCGGACTGGAACTGATCGATCTTAGCGTCAAGCTCGAAGAGAAGGTTGGATTTGGACTCGGCATCAAGGCTGCTGGCGGCGACGCGGGCGCGGAGGCCGAGCAGACGGCGGTAGATGGGCGCGAGCTTGCGCGCCGCAGCGGCCGGGTCCTGACACGGGCAGGCGGACTGGAGACTCTTCAAGCTGGCGCCGATCTCGCTCAGGCCGCCGGTCAGCCAGGGCGGAGGATTGCCGTTGGCGAGGCTGGCGAGACCTTCGAGGCTGGTGTCGATGCTGACCTTGCTGTTGTGGAAGAGGCTGTCATTTGGCGCGTTAGCGGCCGCGGGGCCGGCTTGAGCAGACGGGGCTACGGCCCATAGGTGAAAGTGGGAGACGGCCGGGCCGCGGAGAGTGGGATTGGCGCCGCCGTTCTGGGACTTTTGCATGCCCCAGCCCTGGCGCGCGATCTGGAGGTAGCTGCGGCCGAGGGCATAGTCGTACCTGCCCACCGGAATGGTGACGTCGCTGGAAAGCTGGCCGTTGATCCATGCGCCGGTAATGTAGTTGTGAAAGCGGGCCGGAGCCCAATGGCCAGTGGCGTAGTCGTACATCTTGCCGTTGGTGATGCGCGCGAAGGGCGTGCGGGAGTAAACGGCCTGCGCCTGCCAAGGCTCCAAACCGTTTTTGATCTGATCGGGAAAGACTTTGGGATCGGCGGCGGCCTTGAAGGCCTCCTGCGCGATCTCGCCGGAGACCTGGTGCTGGCCGTGACCGTCGGTGATGCCGCCGACGAAACTGGACACGATAATCTGAGGCCGCATGCGGCGCACCGCGAGCACGGCGTCATAGAGCACGCGCTGGCGGCCCCACTTGGCGAAGGACTCACGTTGGGTTTTGGAGAAGCCGAAGTCCACCTCCGTGCCAAAGAGCTGGTGGACGCCGTAATAACGGTCGGCTTTGAGCAGCTCGTTGGTGCGGATAAGGCCCAGAGCATCGGACAAGTCGCCGGACATGATGTTCTGGCCGCCCTCGCCGCGAGTGAGCGTAAAGAGCGTGGCGCGCGCGCCCAATCCGCGCGAGAGATAGGTGAGCAGCGCGCCGTCCTCGTCGTCGGGATGAGCTACGACATAAAGGACACTGGCGGTGGTGTCGAGGCGCTTGAGCGCCTGCTCCAGGCCGGCATAGCCGCGGTCTTCAGGCAGCGGAAGCGCATGGCTGGCGGGGGCGGGCAGCGGAACCGCCGCGAGCTCGCTCTGGACCGAGGGCTGAGGGGTCTGTTGCGCGCGAAGGAAGACCAGGCTTGCTCCCGCCAGGAGCAAGGCTCCCAAAGAGGAGCGCACGGCAATACAGCGGATTTTGCGGCCGGGAAACATGTTCTTCGCCAGTGTACAATCCGGGGAGCGCATTCGACGCCATGTCTTTGCATTCGGCCAGATCCGGGAATACCGCAACCCTCCAGCGCCGCGTCGGCCTGCGTTCGGCGGTACTCTTCAACATGCTGGAGATGATCGGCGTGGGGCCGTTCATCACCCTGCCGCTGGTGATTGCGGCCGCGGGCTGCCGGCTCTCGGTGTGGGCGTGGATACTGGGCGCAGGGCTGGCAGTGGCCGACGGCCTGGTGTGGGCCGAACTGGGCGCCATGTTTCCGCGCGCCGGCGGATCGTATGCGTTTCTGCGCGAGATCTACGGCCCCCAGGGCGCCGGCAACTGGCTCAGCTTTCTGTTTGTGTGGCAGGTGAGCTTTACCGCTCCGCTGTCAGTCGCCTCGGGGTGCATTGGGCTGTCGGGGTTTCTGGCGGTCTTCTGGCCGGGACTGGAAACGGCGCCGGTCGCCGCCTGGCCCTCGCTGCACTATGCCAACCTGGCGGCTGCTGCGGCTTGCGTCCTGGTGACGGCGCTGCTCTACCGCAATCTGAGCTCGATTACGCGCCTGGCCTGGGTGCTGTTTGCCGGGGTCGTCGCCGCGCTCACCGGAGTCATCGTCTCCGGCTTTACTCATGCGGCGGCCGCCGGAGGCTGGCAGATGCCGGCCGCGCCCGCGCTGCCCGCGGCGTTGGCGCTGGGAGGGCTGGCGCAGGCCACGCTCATCGCTACCTACGATTATTGGGGCTACTACAACATCTGCTTTTTGGGCAGCGAAGTGCGCCAGCCGGAGCGCACCATCCCCCGCGCCATTCTGCTCTCGGTGCTCTTTGTGGCGGCGTTTTACATCGCCATGAACATGGCCGCGCTGCCCTCGCTGCGCCAAGCCGCGGCGCACGCTGCGGAGAGCATTTCTTCGTCCGCCGCGCTGCGCATGCAACTGGCGGCCGAGATCGCGCGCTCGGCCTTCGGGCGCTGGGCCGGCTACACCATCGCCGCGCTGATCGTGTGGACCGCGTTTGCCTCAGTTTTCTCGCTCTTGCTGGGTTACTCGCGCGTGCCCTACGCCGCCGCTCGCGACGGAAACTACTTCCACTTTCTGGCTGCGGTGCATCCCAAGCACGGCATTCCCCACCGCTCCCTGGTGGCGCTGGGCATGGTGGGGGTAGTCTTCTGCTTCTTCTCGCTGGTGCAGGTAATCACTATGCTGGTGATTACCCGCATTTTGCTGCAATTCCTGCTGCAACAGGTGGGCGTGATTCTGCTCAGAATCCGGCGGCCGGAGCTCAAGCGCCCCTTTAAGATGCCGCTGTACCCGCTGCCGCCGCTGGCGGCCATGGCGGGGTTTATCTTCATCCTCGCGAGCCGCTCGCACGCGCTGCGGGAGCTGGCCGCGGCCGTGGCGATCGGAGCTTCAGGGACGCTTGTTTATCTGTGGCGCGCGCGGCGGCTGGGCGAGTGGCCGTTTACGGGCAAGGAGAGTTGGGGTTCGAGCGAATAGGGAATGCGCGACACAGAAGTAGAATCCAGCGGCGCGGCGTTGTTCCCAGGAGTCCTCGAAATTGCCGGTTGAGATGGCAGCAGCGGAGGGCGATGATGGCGTTTGCCCTCGCACGGTCCAGAACATGCCGGACCGCATCCAGGCTTTCTGTTGGCTGCGTCCTTTCCATTGCAGTACGTGGCCGGCCACGATAACATTAAGACGGCGATGCGCCATGTGCATCCGCAGGCCGACGCCGTACAGAGGTTGTTGGCCCGGCTCGGCGGCTTGGAGCGCCTCAGGGTTTCATGCATCGGGCCGCGGCAAGGTGCGGTTACAAAAACGGATAGGCTGGAACCGGCCCTCAACAACGGTTCCGGTCAAACAGTTGAAAGCGAAGAAGTTTTTAAGTGCGGAAGTGGTGAAATTGGCAGACACACCATCTTGAGGGGGTGGCGCCGAACAGGCATGCGGGTTCAAGTCCCGCCTTCCGCACCATCAATCAATTCAGGCCGGCAAACGGACGAGCCTGGGAAGCGGTTTAGAAGATGCACATTTTGTTCTACTTCGTCATTGTCGTGCACGTGATTGTGTGCTTCTTTTTGATCGGCGTGGTGCTGATCCAGCAGGGACGCTCAGCAGATTTGGCGGGGGCGTTCGGCGGCCAGGGTTCGCAGACCGCCTTTGGTCCACGTGCGGCCGCCAATGTGCTTACCCGGCTTACCACCTGGTCGGCGGTCATCTTCATGTGCACGTCAGCTTGTCTGGTCGTTCTCTACGTGCGCTCCACAGGTTCGCACTCTGTGCTGGAAGGCGCCAAGCCGGCTCCCATCACCGCCCCTGCGAATCCGGGAAAGAAGTAAATCGGTCCGGCTGTTCGGAGGCTGGAAGGCTGGGAGATGCCCGTCAGCTTACGGCAGATTTTGAGCGTCAGGACCCTAGCTACGCCCTCAGCTTTTCCACTGTGCGGCACGGGCTACGCACAGGTACGCGCCGGCCCTCCCTGCGCTAGGCTGGAATTCAGATGACTGTCTGCCCCATCTGCGATGGAGTAGGACTGGTGCGCGTGGTCGATGGCGCCGGTAAGTGGGTCTCGCGCCCCTGCCAGTGCCAGGAGATGGAGCGCGAGGAGCGCCGCATCGCCGCCGCCCACATTCCCGGACGCTACCGCGACTGCTCCCTTGACACCTTCGATCCCGTTTATCACGGCGCGGACCGCTCCTTGGCCGAGGCGCTGCAAACGGCCCGCAAATTTGTCGAAACCTACCCCGTCGATACCGCCCACAAGGGGCTGCTCTTCACCGGGTCCATCGGCGTGGGCAAGACTCACCTCGCCGTGGGCGTCCTCCAGCGCCTGGTCCGCGAGCGCGGCGTCCGCGGCCTCTTCTGCGATTACCGCGAGCTGCTCAAAAACATCCAGAACAGCTACAATCCCCAGGTGCAGACCACGGAGATCGAGCTGCTCAAGCCGGTCTTCGCCGCTGAAGTGCTGGTGCTCGACGACCTGGGCGCGCAAAAGCCCAACGAGTGGGTCTGGGACACCGTGGCCCTGATCCTGAACACCCGCTACAACGACCGCCTCTCGACCATCATCACCACCAATTACCCGGACCTGAAGGCAGGCGCCGGTTTTTTCCAGGATCCTGAAGGGCGCAAACCCGCCAAAGCTGAAGACACCCTCGGCGACCGCATCGGCGACCGCATGTTATCGCGTCTGGCCGAGATGTGCATCCGCGTGGAGATGACCGGCAAAGACTTCCGCCAGACCGGCGTCAAGCGCGCCCGCTTCGGCTGAAACCGGCATTCGATCCGCTGTATCGTTCGATACAGCCGGATCGTGAAAGGACCTCATGCGCAAGAACCTTGAAGCCGTTGGCCTGTGCGCCCTGGCGCTGCTGGTTTTCATCACCCTCCGTGCCCTCTACGGCCCTCATCGCCTGGCTGGCCGCATTCCCACGCACTTCGGCGCCAACGGCCGTCCCGACGCCTGGGGTCCATCCGCCATGCTCCTGGTTCTGCCCGCCGTCGCCGTAGGTCTCTATATCCTTATGACCCTGGTGGCGCGCTATCCGTCGGTGTTCAATTACCCGGTGCGGGTCACGCCGCAAAATCGCCCCCGCCTCGAGGCCGCAGCCCTGGCCATGATCGCGTGGCTCAAGATGGAACTGGCCTGCCTGTTTGCCGCCCTGCAGTGGTTCACGATTCAAGTGGCCGGCCATCCGGGCCGCGGCCTTCCGCCCGTGCTGATGCCGCTGGCTCTGGTGGCTATCTTCGCCGCCATCGCCTGGCACATTGCCGCCATGTTCCGGGCCGGACGGATGCCGCCGGCGCCATAGCCGGAAACCAAGCCGTGCGCCGCCTCACCGCTTCGGTCTCAGAACGCCCAAAGGCTGCTGAGCAGCAACAGCACCGCTGCGATGGTCATGCCCTTGTACACGATCTCGGCCGTCTGGCGCGGAGCGCGGAATCCGCCAGCCAACGTGAGCTGACAAACAGGTCCGGTTTGGGGGGAGGGTCGCATCGTTGGCCGCCTTTCCATACCTCTCGCTAAAGGCAAATTCCAGTATCTTGCGGCAAAAGCCGCCTGCCGTTCGCTTTTCCGGTTCTCACTGGTGCGAATCGCTTTGCTCCTTAGACGCCGCATCTCCGGCTAAGGTACAAAAAATTCGACATCGTGGACCGCCAGCCACTGGCTTCAACTTTCTGCCTGCTGCTTCTCGTGGCTTTGTCTTCCCTATCGACCCTCCCGATAGGATTCTGCACCTTTTTGCCCGAACCTTGGAAGCCCGGCGTATACCTTCAGTAACAGGTGTACAATCTCGGTCGTGAGCACTGGTCCGCAGCTTATCCGTCCCGCCGCGCCGCCTGAGCGCAACTGGATACCGCTGGCCGTGGCCGCCGGCACCGTGGTCGCGGTCGCGATCTTTCTGGCCGTGGTTTTTCAGCATGGCAAAAGCGAGGTCCAGGTAACGCCCATCAACGCTCCGCTCGCCCCCTACGCGGCTAATCTCCCCATCTCCAACCTGTCGATGAGCGAGTCGGCCAACTTTCTCGGCGGCAAGGTTACCTATCTCGATGGGCACATCGTCAACAAGGGTAACCGGACCGTCACCGGAATCGAAGTCCAGGTTCTGTTCCGCGACTTCAGCGGAAAGGTGGCCCAAAACGAAACCCAGCCCCTCAAATTCATCCGCACGCGCCAGCCGTATGTTGATGTGGAGCCCGTCTCTGCCGATCCGCTCCAGCCCGGCCAAGGCCATGACTTCCGCCTCATCTTCGATACCCTCGCCTCCACCTGGAACAACGTCATGCCCGAAGTCCGCATCGTCCAAGTCGAGACAAAGTAGGCGTTCAATCCTGACCTGACACGGTAGAAACTACTCAGCCGCGCAAAATTTACATGAAGGGGAGGGCGCTGAAGACGCCACGGCACCCCATTCGGACGCGACTTCTTTTATCAACTGCTAGTTTTTCAATAATTTACGCATCATCAGTAGTACACGCTCACTTTGGCATAGGCCGTGCTATCCCTCATGGCGACAGGCGCTTCGCACACCTTCTCAGGGTTTGCGCACACCGGGTCCACGAGGTTTGGTTCCATGAAGCGTCACCATCATGATTGTGCTACGGGCGCATTTTTCCGGTCATGCGCCCTGCTTATCCTAGCCTCGGCCATTGCCATCCCAGCCGGGGCGCAGCAGTCCTCCTCGACGGCCAGTGCGGGCCAGGATACACCCCCTTCGGCGGCGCAGCAGCAGGCCCTTTCCCAGGTGACCGTGCCGCCTCCTCCAAAGGAGGGGTTCTGGGGGCGCGTTAACCCCTTTGCCCGCAAAAAATGGGTCAGGAGGCACCTGGCTTCGATCAAAGATCAGCTCAGCGAACTGGATGAAGTGAATGCCAGGAACGCGCGCGACATCAAGGATGTAGATCAGCGGGCGCAGGCCGGCATTCGCAAGGCGCAAGACGCAGCCGACGCAGCTAATCAGACAGCCACCAGCGCAGGCAATCAGGCGCAGGCGGCCGATTCCACCGCGGAACAGGCGGCGAACCACGTGAACCAGTTGAACGCCACCGTTGACGGTCTCGATCAATACCATCAGGTTTCCGCTCTTTCCGTTGTCTTCGACGGCGACAGCCCGGTGTTGACCGATGCGACTCGTGAACAGCTCGACGGCCTCGCCGCCGGCCTCACTGGCCGCGATGGCTACATCCTGGAGATGGATGCGCATTCCCCGCTCGGCGGCAGCGCCGGCATCCAGGCCTCCGAGCGTCTGGCGGAATCCGTCGAGCGATACCTCGTGATTCAGCACCAGATTCCCATCTACCGTATGCGCTTCGTGGCCCTGGGTAATGCACCCCTTGCCTCTACCGGAGATGAAAACGGCGCTGCAAGTGGAGCGCCCGAAAGGATCAGAACCGGCAGCGTGCAGATTCGGTTGATGGAAAACAGTTTGGCGGCCCAGGCAGCGGCTCCGCCCCAGGGGACCACTGCCTCGACCGGCACGGAGCAGCCGTAAGATCGCGGCCATCCTCCCCCGAGGCTGCGCTCCGCGCCGACGGCCACCCCGCCGTTAGGCCGCCAATCAAGCTCTCGCAACGCGAGAGAACCAAGGCAACTTGGCCCCCGCCAAAAACGGGGGCCGTTTTTTGCCTGCAACGTGACGGATGGGCAGGTGCGCACCCCATTGCGCAACCACAGAAGGTCTATCCGGCGGAGATTCACCGGTTTCCAAACACCGGGATAGCCGCGCCGTGAATGACGCGCGCGGCGTCGCTGGCCAGCAAGAGCACAGCTTCGGCAATCTCCTCGGGCTTGGGCCACTTGGAAAAGTCCGCTTGGGGCATGGCCTTGCGGTTGGCCTCGGTGTCGATGATCGAAGGCAGGATGGAGTTGACGCGAACACCTGTACCGGCGAGGTCGGCGGCGAGCGAGTCGATGAGGGCCACCGCCGCGGCCTTCGAAGCTGCGTAGGCGGAGGCGCCGGCGGCGTGTTCCCAAGCCGCACGGGAAGCTACGTTGACGATCACGCCGCTCTTGCGCGCCATCATCGAGGGGGCGACGGCCCGCGCCAATGCATAGGTCGCGCGCAGATTCAGGTCCAACATGCGCTCAAAAACCTGCGGCTCGAGTTCCCATAATGGAATGCCGCCGGCATAGCCGCCTACCGCATTCACCAGCACATCCAAGCGATTCCAGCGGGACAGGATTTGATCGGCGAGGTTCAGCGCCTCGCGCACATCAGTGGCATTCACCTGGAAGCCCGCCAGCCGGTGCGCGCCTTCGGCAGAGGCATTCTTGAGAGCCAGAAATTCATCTTCGCGGCGCCAGGTAACGGCCACGCGGGCTCCGTGCGCGAGAAACGCCAGGCTCACCGCGCGCCCCAGCCCGCCAGTGCCGCCGGCCACAAGAACCACCTTTTCAGAGAAGTCAATGACCACGGGATCTACCCCCTCGAACCGTTTCTTCCTCAGTATTCCATGCAAACCGATTACGCTGGCCGAAAATGCGCCGTAACAGGGAGTCGTTGAACAGTGATTGGCGGCGCTGCGGCCGGAGCAGCGGCCGCCGCGATGGGATAAGCGCGCCGATGGCGCCGGCGGGAAATCTCTTCCTGCCGCCTGCGGCCAAACCTAAACGCGCCCATCCGGTTGAGGATTTCCTGGGTTCATGTTTTGGCTGGCAGCGCCGATGAACCCCGTGTCGGCTTGATACAGCTCCCGGCCACGGAGACGAGGCGCGTTGAGGTCCATGCATAGCACTGTTCAGTATCAGACTCAGCCTCCCGTATCCGGACTGACGCTTGTGGAGCTGGACTCTGCATCCGCTGTGCCGGTGGTGGGCGTGAGCGCGGCATGGCGCAAGCTGTTGATGCAGGCCGAGATGGCCGCGCCTCACCTGCAAGTTGCCACCATCGAGGGTGAGCACGGCACCGGCAAGCACACGCTGGCGCGCTACATCTTTAGCCGCTCGCCGCTTTCGAGCACAAGATTTCAGCGCCGCGATGCACGCGAATGGCTGGTCACCGACGCCGATCCTGCGACCCTGGCCGGCTTCACCTACCTGGATCGTGTCGATCTGCTCGCGCCGCCTGGCCAGGGGCTGTTGCTGGGCGTGCTAAAGAATCTCCAGGACCGGCCGCCGGGGCGCGCCGTGCTGCTGGCTTCGTCGCAGACATCGCTGCGCCAGATGGCCGGCCAAGGGCTTCTTCTGCCCGATCTGGCATTTCGTCTCACCGCCATTCGCTTTGCCATCCCGCCCTTGCGCATGCGCCGCGAAGACGTTGCGCCGCTGGCGCAGTCGTTGCTGGAGCGCATCTGCGCGCGCTATCAGCACCGGCCGGTGGCGCTGGGGCCCGGCGCGCTGGCGCGGCTGTTGCAACATAACTGGCCGGGCAACGTACGCGAGCTGGCCAGCGTTCTGGAAGCAGCTTTATTAGAAACAGGGAACGGCGTGATCCGGCCCATTGACCTGGCCTTGCCGAGCGGGGACGAACCTTTGCCCGAACAACAACCCGCCGTTCGTCCCGAAAGCCTGGCGTTGGACGCCGTGATCCGGCACCATGTGCAGTATGTTCTGGATTTGAATCGCGGCAACAAGCTGCGCTCCGCCCGCCAGCTTCAGATCAGCCGCTCCACGCTCTACCGCATTCTGGGCAACGAATCCCTCCTGGCCCACTGACAACGCATGGCAATAGGAATGGTTGCAGAACTTCTGCGCCCCTGCAACGTGCTCCCGGAACAATCGGAATCTCCGCGAAGAAGCGGAATCATCTCTTTGAGTTCCTGCAGGCGCACAAGACCAGCCGCGTCAGCGTCTGCAACGGGGACGTGCTAAGCTGGAGCTGCCGCAGTGAAATGGAGGCGCGCAGCGCGGACGAGACCTCCTAGAACTTCGATTTCCCTGTTCGGCATGGAGGCGCAATGGGTGATTTTTGCCGTCTATCAGCCGGAGTAGGAGCGCGCCATCCCTTCGCAGCTTGAGAACCTTCTGCAGGTACGAGCCGGGTAGAAGGCGTACAACAATACAGTTCAGTCCGAACCTGAATCCGGGATTGGAGCGTGTTTGGCCGATGCGCATTCTTCTCGTCGGTAATTATGTTCCCGATGGCTCGCAGAGTATGCAACGCTATGCGTCTTGGCTCGAACGCGCACTCACGGCGCGAGGCCACCGGGTCACTCTTGTCCGGCCGCCCGTATTTTTCTCAAGGCTGGCCCGCGGGCGCGCGATAATCAAATATACCGGCTATCTCGACAAATTCCTCTTCTTCCCGCTGCGCCTCCGCCGTCTGGCGCCCCATTACCAACTGGTGCATGTTCTCGATCACTCCAACTCCATGTACCTCGCTCCCGTGCGGAAACGGCCAAACCTCATTACCTGTCACGATCTCATTGCTATCCGTAGCGCCAGAGGCGAATTCCCAGAGGCGGTTACTGGATGGTCTGGGCGCGTGCTGCAGCGATGGATACTATCGGAGTTGCGCCGCGCGGCCCATGTAATCTGTATCTCCTCCAAAACGGCCAGCGATCTGAAGTCCATAACGGGCGGCACCGGTGCCGGTGTAAGGGTAATTCCTCATACCTTGACCTGGAGCTATCGGCCCTCCGGCGCGGACTCCGGCAGCCTGCTTGCGCGCTTTGGCTTGCGGCGCGGCGATCTCTATTTGCTCCATGTTGGCAATAATTCCTGGTACAAGAACCGGGCAGGCGCCCTGCGCATTTTTGCGCGGCTCACTGCGACGGCGGAGTATTCCCGTTTCCGCCTGGTGTTGGCTGGGGCGCCTTGGACTCCAGCCATGCGTTCTATCGTTCGGGAAGAAAAGCTGGCTGAAAAAATTGTCGAAGCTAACAACATATCGAACGGCGAACTGCAGGCGCTCTACACGAACGCGCACGCTTTGCTCTTCCCCTCCATCGAGGAAGGCTTTGGTTGGCCAATTCTGGAGGCGCAGGCGTGCGGCTGTCCGGTGATTACGACGGGGCGTCCCCCGATGTCGGAGGTGGCCGGAGAAGCCGCGGTTTTTATCGATCCTTCTGATCCAGAACAATCGGCGGCGGCCATTCTCGCCGGGCTGAAAGACCGTGAGTCCCTGCGCGCCGCCGGCTTTGCGAATTTACGGCGCTTTGAAGAGAAGAGCGTGGTGGACCGCTACTGTGAGTTTTACGAGGAGATTGTTCATGAGGAGCAGGGCGGCTGAGGAGCCATTTCAAACATGGCGCAGCGCCGTCGATCCCGGAGCCAAATGGGGACGCACTTACAAACCATGCGTCTATGAGCTCGTGCATAGAGATTGTTCCGGCGCCGCCACCAGCGTCTACTGCCCGCCCATCGCCGCCGGCTGGCCCCGTTCATGGCCTTCCCACACGATAGGATGGAGAAGCGGGCGCTGGAAGAGCACGGCCCAAGCTCTCGTTTTTTCGCGCAGGAGTTTACGAGGTAAGCAGATGCCCGCAACCGGGGCCAGACCGCAGGGCGCAACGGACGAAGCCGGCGCGGCGCGGGCCGTGCGCCAGATGTTCGACACCATTGCGCCGCGCTACGACCTGCTCAATCACGTGCTCAGCGCGAATGTGGACCGGCTGTGGTGGCGGCGGGCGGCGCGGCGATTCCGGACGGTGCTCATCCGGCCCGAAGCGGCTGTGCTGGACATCTGCTGCGGCACGGGCGACATGACCATGGCGCTCTTGCGGCACCGGCCACCGGGCGCGCGGCCGGTGCTGGCGGCGGACTTCGCACGCGAGATGCTGACGCGGGGAGCGCGGAAGTTTGGCGGGCCGCGCTTTCGCGGGGCGGGAGCGGACGCGGGCGAGCCGGCGGAGCCTTATGCCGTTCCCATTGAGGCTGACGCGCTGCGCCTGCCGCTGCGCGACGCGTCGCTCGACCTGATTGTGACTGCCTTCGGATTCCGCAACCTGGCTAACTACGCCGAGGGGCTGCGTGAGTTCCACCGCGTACTGAAGCCGGGCGGGCAGTTGGGAATTCTGGAGTTCAGCGAGCCGGGAGGGATCATCGGCAAGGCTTACGCGGTGTACTTCCGGCGCCTGCTGCCGGCCATCGGGCGGCTGATTTTGGGACCAGTTCCCGGCGGCTCGGGGGGAGAGGGCGAACATAGCCCCTACCATTATCTACCCGCGTCGGTAGGGCGGTTTCCCGCGCCCGCAGAGATGCTGGATCTGATGCGCGCCAACGGCTACGCGGAGTGCGCCTGGCAGCCATACACCTTGGGGATCGCCGGCTTGTACTCTGGTACGCGCGCGCCTATAGTCTAAGAGCGCCATGGATCGAGCCGCCTCCAGTTCGACCGTTTCCGGATTGCCGCGAGCGAGCATGGACGCCGCTGTGGCGGAAAAGCGGAAGGTGGCGCGGCACTCGATGCTGGCTGCCGGCGTGATGGCGCTGCTCAAGGTGGCGGCTGGGCTGGCGTCGGGATCGTTGGGCGTTCTGTCTGACGCGGCGCACTCGGGGCTAGACCTGGCGGGCGCGGCGCTCACGTACTTTTCAGTGCGGGTGAGCGACAAGCCCGCCGACGAGGACCACACCTACGGCCACGGCAAGGTGGAAAACCTGTCGGCGTTGAGCGAGACGGCGCTGATGGCCGTTTCGTGCGTATGGATCGTCTGGGAGGCGGTGGAGCGGATATTCTACCGCGCGGTGGAACTCCGCTATGCGCAGTGGCCGGCGCTGGTGCTGCTGGCGTCGATCGGCGTGGATTTGTGGCGCTCGCGGCGTCTGCGCGCGGTGGCGCTGCGCACGGGATCGCCGGCGCTGGCCACGGACGCCTTCCACTTCGGCTCCGACATCTGGGCCACGCTGGCGGTGCTGGCGGGGCTGGGCGCCACGTGGATGGGAGAGCGGCTGGGCATCGCGTGGCTGCGCTACGCCGATCCCTCGGCGGCGCTGGTGGTCTCGGTGATGATCCTGCGCATGACGGTACGGCTGGGCCATGAAGCCGTGGACGCGCTGATCGACGAGATTCCCGCCGAGACGCGGCGGCGGCTGGTGCGCGAGGTAGAGCAGGTGCCGGGGGTGATGGGCGTGGAGCAGGCGCGTGTGCGGCGCGCCGGCGGGCGCTACTTCGCAGACCTGACGCTGGCGCTGCCGCGGCGCACGACCTTCGAACACACCGAAGATCTGGTGCAGGCGGCCACGGAAGCGGCGCAGCGCGCGCTGCCCAAGGCCGACGTGCTCATCCACACCGTGCCCCGTGAGCCGCGCGCGGAGAGCGTCTTCGACCGGGTGCGGGCGGTAGCCGCGCGCCACAACGTGAGCGTTCACGAGCTGAGCGTGCAGTCGCGCCACGGGCGCCTGCGCGTGGAGCAGCACCTGGAGCTGGACGAGAAGATGCCCCTGCGCGCCGCGCACGAATTTGTGACCGCGATGGAGGCGGAGATTCTGCGCGCGGCGCCGGAGATCGACTCGGTTCTGACGCACATCGAGAGCGAGCCGGCCACCGTCGAACAGCCGGAAGAGATGGTGGAAGAAGACCGCCGGATTGAGCAGGCGATGCGCGACGCGGCCGCCGAGCTCCCGGAGATCGCCGACGTGCATGAGATCAAGGTGGGCCGCGCGGGCGATCACATTCATCTTTCGTGCCATTGCTCGCTGCCCGACGATCTGCCCATGGGGCAGGTGCACCGGGTGATTACGGCGCTCGAAGACCGCTTCAAACTGGAGTGCCCTGAGGTCGAGCGGGTGACGATCCATCCCGAGCCGGTAACGGATAATACGCGATAGAGGACAGATGGCATTTGCCGGAGGTGATACGCGGCCATGATGGGCCGTTCCATTGTGAATTTCTTTCGGGTGGCGGCGCTGCTGATGCTGCTGATAACGGTGGCGCTGCTATCGGCCATCGTCACCATGCGTCTCGTCATCCACGGCGCGGAGGTCCAGGTGCCAGCGCTGAAGGGAATGACGGTGGTCCAGGCGCGCAGCGAAACCGCGGGGCTGGGACTGATCCTTGAGGTGGATAATCGCTACTATTCAGGCGAGGTGAGCGCCGGGCATATCCTCTCGCAGTCGCCCGCGCCCGCAATGGTGGTGCGGCGCGGGTGGCGCGTGCGCGTGTCTGAGAGTCTGGGACCGCAGTTGGTGGATGTGCCGGACACGGCCGGTGAACAAGAGCAGTTTGCGGAGTTGGCGGTGCGGCGCGCGGGGCTGGAGGTGGGCACGGTGGCTGAGCTGCCCGACGGGCTTGTGCCCGAAGGAACCGTGCTGGCTCAGGATCCGCCGGCGCACGCTGAAGACATTGAGCGGCCCATTGTGAGCCTGCTCGTCGCCGCGCCGGACGACGGCGAGCGGAACGGCTGGGTGATGCCCGGCATGACCGGCTGGCCGCTGCGCAGCGCCGAATCAGC
>JAJYZC010000005.1 GCA_021800255.1 Acidobacteriota bacterium | reverse complement strand
AGTCATTGTTTCTGCATCGTCATGTCCCCTCCCAGGTCCACGACTCCGCCGAAATCTTAACCTATCCCCTGGTCCGAATTCCCGTGTCCACTCTATTGCAAGGTATTGCAACGCGGAAACGGCAAAAAGACCTTCAGGACGGGTAACCTGAAGGTCAATTCGCTTGTAAATTGTTGATTTGAATGGTGCGCCCGGAGAGATTCGAACTCCCGGCCTACTGATTCGTAGTCAGTCGCTCTATCCAGCTGAGCTACGGGCGCATACCTGCGCAGTTTGTCAGATACCCAGGTAGATTAGCAGGGATTGCAGGCCAGGCGCAATGCGCTGGCAGAGGCTAAACGCGCACTCAGATAGGAGCTGGCGGCAGGGTTTTCCTGCAACTCGACCCTTCCCTAAAACCCGTGAAATGCGGCTACTTGCCGTGCAGTTCGTTCAGCCAGTCCTGCATGTGGCCCAAAGCGCGAAGCAGATTCAACCGGGCCTCGTTCAACTTGAGTTGGGCGTCCAGCGCGTCCTCGTATTTTTGCTGCTCATTGATGAGCGCCTTTTGCTCATCGGTGGGGCTCAACTGCGGCTGTGCGCTGGAGCCCGAGCCGGCGCCGAGTTGCAGTTGCGACTGCACGCTCTTCAATTGCTCGCCCGCGATCCGCGCTTTCAGCCTGGCAATCTCAGCCTGCGTGCCCAGCTCGCGCAACTCAGCGGTCAACTCCGCGATTTGCGCGTTGTTTTGATCTTGCGCCTGCTCGGCTTCGATCTTGGCGCGCAGGGCGTCGGCTGCCGACTCCCGGGCCCTGGCGCGGTAGCCGGCGTTGAAGATCGGCAGATCGATGTTGAAACCGGAGCTGAAGTTGTTGGCGGGCAGGTAGCTTCTGTAGTAGTCATTGATGTTGTTCAACACCGTGGTGTTGCGGTCATAGAGAACGCCAAACGAAAACTCCGGCATCCACCGGCGTTCCCGGTCGCCCCTGGCGGCCACTGCCTTGGAGTGCGCCAGCATCCGCGCTGAATCCAGACCGGGAGTGGCGCGGGGCGGATCATCAGCCGCAATGTCCGGGATGGCGGGAATACTCGCATGGTCCAGCGTAATGGACCCGGCCGGCAGACCGGTCAACCCGGCGAGCTGTTTTGACAGCGTGGCGGCGCGCGTCTCCAGGTGCTGGCGGTTCAGCTTGAGCTGCGCTGCGGTGAGCTGCGCCTGCAAGAGCACAAGCATGGGATCGACGCCGGCCTCGGTCCGCTGCTGTTCGATGGCCACCAGCCGGCGTGCATCCGCTTCCTGTTGGCGTGCGGCCTCCAGTTCACGGTCTACGGTATCCAGTTCGATATAGGCCCTTGAGGCATCCAGCGTCACCTGCTCGCGCGCGTCCTTGAGAGAGAGTTCCGCAGCCGTCAGTCCGGCGCGCGCCGCCTGAGCGTAACGGATCATGGGCATACTGAAAGCCATCGATTGGATGGTGGCATCGTATAAGGTCGGCAAGGCGCCGGTAAAGCCGACTTCAGGGAAAGCCGGCAGTCCGGAGCCGAATGAGACGGAAGGGATGAAGACATCGTGGCTCTCCTCCAGCCGCGCGCTTGCCTTTTCTACATCGGCTTCGGCCAACTGTACTGCGCTGCTGTTGCGCTGGGCCAGTTCGACCACCGTGAGCAACGTTACTTGCGCCCGCGCCAGAGACGGCGAAGCCGCGAGCGCCAAACCGGCGAGAACTGAAGCCCCAAGACGCAATGGCTTGCCGCCGGTTCTCATACGCCCTTTTCCCGCTCCTGTATGGAATATGGCGCCACGGCGGAATTGCGCGTCAGCGCCAATGCTCTCGCCGCGGCCAACACCGCTGTTCGATCCTGCCTGACTCCCGCAACCGCTGAGGTCCTGGCCGGCCACAGGGCCGGCGTTCCCCGGAACTTCCGTAGGCAAGGGTCTCACTGCTGAACCTTGATGGGCATGCCCACCTGCAAGGGCTGTCCGTTGGTGGTTTCGGTTGCCACCCAATCGCCCTCTTTGAGACCTGAGAGGATGGGCACCTCCGATAAAGTGGGTGTACCGATCGTAACCGGAGTTCTGTGCAGGCTGTCATCCACGATCTTGTAGACATAATATTTGCCGTTTTCTGCGTACAGCGCCTCCCGGGGAACGCTTAATGCATTGGGGAAGGTTGCAGTTGTCGCTGTTAGGGTCACATTGGTATCAGGCAACAGGCTGGGATCGGGGCTGTCGATGGCCACCAGCGCCTCGCCCACGGTGCGCGTGCCATAGATGACAACATTCGCCGGCATGCGTTCAATGTGGCCTTCCCACTCCTGGCTGGGCTTGCCGACCCAGCGGATAATGACCTTTTGGCCCACGGCCAGCCGCCCCAGATCCGGCTCATCGAAATATGCGCGCACCCGTTCGTGTTTGAGGTTCGCCATTTCGAGCAGCAATGTGCCCCCTTGCACGTACTGGGTGGGCACGGCATCCAAGCTATACACCGTGCCCTGGATGGGGGCGCGGATGGTAGTTTGCGCCTCGACCTGGCGCGCCGCCGCCAGGCTGGCTTCGGCATCGTTAAGCGCCGCCCGCGCCTGCGCTACTTCCTCCGGGGAGTAGCGGCTGTGGGCGCTTTTCTCGGCCGCGCTCAAGGCGGTTTGTGTCATCTTCAACTGTTGCCGCGCCGCGGCTACCTCATCCGGCGATGCGGCTCCGGTAGAAACCAGTCTGGTCAACGCATTCAGGTTGCGTTGCGCCTGATCCCGCTGCAAGCGGTCCGTGGCGATCTCCGCCGCCGCCGCCTGCCGTTCCTGCTGGGTGCCGTTATGCGTCACCGCAAACAGCCCAGCTTGGGCGGCCTTGAGCTCGCTTTCGGCGTTGGCCAAGTGCGCGCGCGCCTCCACGTCGTCCAGCACCACCAGCACCTTGCCGGCTGGAACCAACTCGCCGGCATGCACGTATACGGCCTTCACGGTGGTTGAGATCGGGCTATAGAACTGGTAATTTACCACCGGTTCCACATGCCCGTTGGTGCTTACCGTATTCACTACCGTCTGCTGCTCAGCCTGCACGGCGCGTATCGGCAACCGCCCGCGCAACAGGTACCGCGCCGTGAAAAACACGCCGGCCACCACCACTGCCGCGCCCACCCAACGCCAGAGCCGGCCCGCTTGCGCTCTTTCTTCAGTCATTCGCCTAACCAGGGTCAGTATATAAGACTCGAGAGCAGCGTTTAAGAAGCAGAAAAATGCGCCGTTAACCGTAGCTCCGGCTGCCCTTTGGGCTCGTACAATACGCCTATGACGCCGCGACCCCGTTACACTGCCGGGCATGCCAAGGCCGGCCTCGATCATGCCTTTCCCGCCATCGAG
The DNA here is from genome assembly GCA_021800255.1 of Acidobacteriota bacterium. Taxonomy (GTDB): domain Bacteria; phylum Acidobacteriota; class Terriglobia; order Terriglobales; family Acidobacteriaceae; genus Telmatobacter. Next base: position 104,371 of record JAJYZC010000005.1, on the reverse strand, counting down.
ACCTGGCCGAATCAGTTTCCCGGCTACGAGATTCAGATCGACGATCCGGAGCTCACCTCTGTCTGTCCCAAGACCGGGTTGCCCGACTTCGGCACGCTTACCATCCGCTACATGCCGCGCGACCGCTGCCTGGAGTTGAAATCCCTCAAAGAGTACCTGTTCAGCTACCGGAATCTGGGTATTTTTCAGGAAAATATCGTCAACCAGGTGCTGGAGGATGTGGTGCGGGCGTGCAACCCGGTCTGGGCCGTAGTCCGCGGCGAGTTCCGTCCCCGCGGCGGCATCGGCACCACCATCGAAGCCCGCTGGCCGCGGCCCGGGGCCTGAGAAACCTTCCAAGCGATGTGGCTACTGTCACGCGGCGTAATATTTTGGGGAGACTTGAAGCCGGAGGCAGCGGCCGGGAAAGATTTTCCGGAGGATAGCGGGTGCCGCGTGTTCTTCCGCTCCCTCCCCAATAACTGATTGGTTGTCTGAAACGAAGTTCTCTTGCCTGCCACGCCCCGAAATCGCCCCCGCATCAGTCCCGCGCTGGCCACGTTTGTGCTGCTGTTCGGCCTCAACCTGCTCAATTACATCGACCGCTACATTCTGCCCGGCGCGCAGCCGCTGATTCAGCACGCCTTCCTCGCCACCGATGAGCAGATGGGGGGGCTTACGACGGCGCTGTTTTTCTTTTACATGTTTGCCGCGCCCGTCACCGGCTGGCTGGGAGACCGCTTCCGCCGCAAACCGCTCATCATCGCCGGCGCGGTCCTATGGAGCCTGGCTACGCTGGCCAGCGCCTTCGCTCACGACTATTGGAGCCTGTACGTCCGGCGCGCGATGGTGGGCGTCGGCGAAGCCACCTTCGTCATCTTTGCCCCTGCGGTGCTAGCCGACTTTTATCCCGAGCGCGACCGCAACCGCATCCTCACCATCTTTTATCTGGGCATTCCCCTGGGCGCGGCTCTGGGCTATCTGGCAGGCGGCGAGATGGGCAGCCGGTGGGGCTGGCGCGCGCCTTTCTTTCTCTGCGCCATCCCCGGCCTCATTGTTGCCGGGCTCTACGCCGTCCTGGCCCGCGAACCGCAGCGCGGCTCCGCCGATCACCTCCGCCCCACCGCCGATCGCGCTACGTTCATGGGGCTTTTTCGCAACCCCGCTTTTCTAACGGCTACCTTCGGCATGGCCGAGATTACCTTTGCCTTGGGCGGCATCTCCGCCTGGGTGCCGACCTTCCTGCACCGCTGCAACGGCCTCTCGGTGGCCAACGCCAGTTTGTACGTCAGTGCCATCACGGTCGTCGATGGCATCGCCGGCACCATCGCCGGCGGCTGGCTGGCGCAGCGCTGGCTGCGCAGCGATCACCGCGCCCTCTATCTGCTTTCTTTTTGGAGTGTTGTTCTTACGATACCGTTTGGTGTGTTGGTGTTCTTCGGGCCGCGCAGCAGCACCATCCCCGCCCTCTTTGCCGCCGAGTTCTTCATCTTTCTCAATACCGGCCCGTTGAACGCCGCCATCGTCAACTCGGTGTCGGCGCCCGTCCGCGCCACCGCCATCTCCATCAACATCTTCTGCATTCATTTCTTCGGCGACACCTTCTCGCCGCAGATCATAGGCGCCGTCTCCGACCACTCGAACCTCAGCATCGGCCTGGGAGCGACGCTGGTTGCCCTGCTCATCTCCTGCGGGATTTTGCTGGCCGGCGCACACTTCGCACCCCCGCTCGACGAGGCCTGAGCACGGCCTTGCCCGCGCGTATTGGCGGAGTTCACCCCAACCTGCCGCCATGGGAGCCGCTATTTTTTTGCCGGCAGCGTCTCCAGGTCGTGGGTATTCGTATAGCCCCCCCGGTCGCCTCGCGAGTACAGGTTGGGATCGTCGATGGGAGGCTCGCCCAGGCTGGTGCTAAAGCCGCGCGTGAGGCGGGGGTTGGGCCGGAACTCCGGCCGCCCGCCGTGAAACTGCCGTGTGCGGCTCAGTTCCATCCATGCGAACCGGTGCGCGTCCTGCACAATTCCCCGGACGTTTACGTTTTTGTTCCGGTAATGGCTCAGCGCGCCTACCGCGGCGCGATCCCTTGGAAGGCTCACAATCATGAACCGGCATTTTTCATCCGGCGTCTGGGGCGGGCACACGTCCAGGACCTGCGTTCCGTCGGGAAGCTCCACCACATCATAGACGTGCGCGGAAACGCACACGTCCTTGTTGACCATCCGCGCGGCTTTGCCAGCCGTTACGCACGGCTTTGGCGTGTGCGCGAAGGCCATCGCCGGCAGCCATACCACCGGGAGCCAATACAACCGGCGCCACTGCATACAAGGCCTTTCCAGGAAATTGCCAACAGACTACCGCGAAATGGGCAGGAAGAAAAGAGGGAAAGAAAATAACCGAAGAAAAGCCCACCGGCGTGGTCTCGCTCTGCGCCCCCTTCCAGCGCACAATTCACAGACTGGGATGAACGGGGAAAATAAAGTGCAATAATAAGACTGAATGGTGACGAAGCTCACACGCATCTTTGCCGCAACGACTTATAACTGATAGGTGGTTTAGAAGGATTTTTTGCTGCAAATGGCCTCGAATCCTTATTTTGCTCTGACCGTTCTCTTTGTGGTGGCTTTGGGCTTCGGGTTGGCCCCGTTGGGGTTGGCCTGGCTGTGGGCGAAGATATTTTCGCCTGCCAAGCCGAACGAGCTAAAAAACGCCACCTATGAGTGCGGCTTGGTGTCCAAAGGGGATGCCTGGGTGCAGTTTCACTCCGGCTATTACCTCTACGCCATCATTTTTCTCATCTTTGACGTGGAAGCCGTGTTTCTGCTGCCGTTCGCGGCGGCCTTCACTGGCTTGAGCCTTGCCCCTTGTCTGGCCATGCTGGTGTTCTTGCTGTTGCTGGTGGAGGGCCTGGCGTGGGCCTGGGCCAAGGGCGTGCTGACCTGGGCGTGAGAAAGACAGCTTTCGCTCTTAGCCTTTCGCCCGGCGGAGGAGCGGAGATGAAAGTTGGGAGATTTGAGGCTTTGTTCAACGGCGAGGGAGCGAAAGCCGACAGTGCGAAGGGAAGAGCTAAGAGCATAGGAGTGTAGCAGCCGAGAATGGCAGTTGATGAAAAACTGAAGATCGAACTGGGCAAGCAGGGCGTCTTGGTTACGACTCTCCAGGAACTCTACAACTGGGGACGGCGCAGTTCGGTGTGGCCCATGAACTTCGGGCTGGCGTGCTGCGCGATTGAGATGATCGCCACCACCATGGCGCGCTACGACATCGCCCGGTTTGGGGCCGAGGTCTTCCGTCCGTCGCCGCGGCAGGCCGACATGATGATTATCTCCGGCACGGTGACCAAGAAGATGGCGCCGCAGGTGGTGCGCCTCTATAACCAGATGGGCGAGCCCCGGTACGTGATTGCGATGGGGGCCTGCGCGATCTCCGGCGGGCCATTCAAGCAGGGTTACAACGTGCTGAAGGGGATCGACCGCTACATTCCGGTGGACGTGCACATACCGGGGTGCCCGCCGCGGCCGGAGGCGCTGCTGGAAGCCTTTATCACCTTGCAAAAGAAGATTGACGCGCAGCCGTTGACGGGCGAGGGCCGGCCGCGCTTCCTGGACGCCGAGGCGCCAGGCGAGTTTCCCGTTCCCGATCAGGGCCAGCACGACTTGGAGCCGCCGTCGAACCGGAGCGTGTGGCCGGTGCCGATCACGCTAGGGAATAGGGAATAGCAGCTAGAGGCTGGGAGCTGATTTGAAGACGGTAGAAGAGATCAAGGCGGCGATTGAAGCTGCGGTTCCGGGCGCAGGGGTGGAGATTGTGCCCAATCCCGGACCTAGCGCGCAGCACTCGCTGCTGCTCAAGCCGGAGCGCGCCGTCGAGGTGGCGAAATTCCTGCGCGACGACCCGGAACTGGCGCTCGATCATCTGTCGAACGTCACCGGAGTCGATTGGCTAGATAAGGAAATCACCGAGAAGGTGAAGGTGACGCGCACCGTGACCAAGACCGTGGATGGCGTGGAGCAGCCGATAGAAGAAACGGTGGAGGAGACTCGCAAGCGCGTTGAACCGGGCTATCTGGAGGTGGTCTACCATCTCTTCTCCGTCGCCAAGAAACACGGGCCGGTGGTGTTGCGGATGCGCACGGGGAACCGCAGCGATCAAGTGGAGCTGCCCTCGATGACGCGGGTGTGGCGCTCAGCCGAGTTTCAGGAGCGGGAGATATTTGACCTTTACGGGGTGGTATTCAAGGGGCATCCGGATCTGCGGCGGATCTTGATGTGGGAGGGGTTCAAAGACCATCCCATGCGCAAGGATTATGTAGAGCCGGACGATTTTGAGTACGAGCCCACGGCGCACGATGAGGTGCTGAGGCGGGCGCAGGCGCACCGGGCGCTCGAAGCGGCCGCTGCCGGGAAAGGAGCGGCGCAATGAGCTCTTCCCCAAGCGGCTTAGAGCTTGGCGCGCAAGCTCATGGTCTGGAAGGCCGGATGGTCGCCGATCCTGAAAGCGGAGGCGAACTGCTGGAAGTCGCCATGGGGCCGCACCATCCCTCGACGCACGGCGTCTTCCGCATGGATGTGACGCTGGACGGCGAGCGCATTGTGCGTCTGAAGCCGGTCTTCGGCTACCTGCACCGCAACCACGAAAAACTGGGCGAAGGCCAGACCTACCTGGCGTCGATTCCTTACACCGACCGGCTGGATTACATCTGCTCGCTGACCAATAACTGGGCCTACGCGCTGGCGGTGGAGAAGCTGGCCGGCCAGGAGGTTCCCGAACGTGCCGAGTATCTGCGCGTGATCGTGGGCGAGCTGACGCGGGTCCAGAACCACGCCTTGTCGGTTGGCTTTCTGATTCAGGATATGGGCGCCAGCGGCACGCCCCTGATGTACGGTTTCAAGGAGCGGGAAAAGATACTGGACCTCTTTGAGAGCCTCACCGGCTCGCGCATGATGTGCAACTACATGCGTTTTGGGGGCGTCCGCGTGGACGCAACCGAAGAGTGGCTGAACCAGGCGCGCAAGGTGGTGGCCGGACTGCCCAAGTTTGCCGATGAGTTCGAGGCGCTGCTGGTCACCAACGAGATTCTGATGGCCCGCACCCAGGGGGTGGGCATTCTGCCGCCTAAGCTGGCCATCAGCGCCGGCGTTACCGGCCCCTTGCTGCGGGCTTCCGGCGTCAACTACGACCTGCGCAAGGTGGATCACTACAGCATCTACGACCGCTTCGACTTCAAGGTGCCGCTGGGCGATCACTGGGACGTGTATGACCGCTTCATGATCCGGCTCTTGGAACTGCGCCAGTCGATCCGGATTCTGGAGCAGGCGCTCAAGGACATTCCCGCCGGGCCGGTGATGGACCCCAAGGCGAGGATTCGCAACTTCCGGCCCAAAGCGGGCGAGGCCTATGGGCGCATCGAAGCCCCCAAGGGCGAGCTGGGGTTTTATCTGATCAGCGACGGCGGGCCGAATCCCTATCGCTACCGGGTGCGGCCGCCCAGTTTTATGAATCTAACGATTCTTGAGGATATGTGCCTGGGGCAGAATGTGGCGGATGTGGTGCTGATCCTGGGCAGCGTGGATATTGTGTTGGGAGAAGTGGATCGATGAGACAGCTTCTAGCTACTGGCTTCTAGCTCTTAGCTGTCCGTTTTAAGTTGGATTCCGGGTTTTGATTCTGCAGCGACCGGAGCAGGAAAAGCTAGCGGCTAGAAGCTAGCAGCTAGAAGCATGGAGGAACACACTTGCTGGGCGAAGGCATACTGAAGGGGCTGGCTGAGACGGCAAGGAACTTTGCCGGCAGTTATTTCTCCAAGGAACGCCTGACCACGGTGCAGTATCCGGAGGAGCGGATTCCGCTGTCTGAAAACGTGCGCGTTTTTCCGTTCCTCGTCTACGACGGGCCGGACTGGCAGGCCGGGCTGCGCTGCGTGTCCTGCCAGATCTGCGAAAAAGAGTGCCCGCCTAAGTGCATTTACATCGAGAAGAGCACAGACAAGAAGCCGGACTATGTGGGCAAGCTACAGAATTATCCGGTGCGCTTCGACATTGATGTCTCGGTGTGCATGAGCTGTCAGATTTGCGTCGAGGTCTGCCCGTTCGAGGCCATCAAGATGGATACCGAGTTCGAGCTGGCCACCACGGACCGCTTCGGCGGGCTGCTGCACGACCGCCAGCAACTGGCGAAATCGAACGAGTACTATCACCGCATCCATCCCACCGAAGCCGCTGAAGTGGATGCGCGGCTGGCCGAGGAGAAGGCCAAGGTTGAAGCCAAGGCCAAGGCGGCCGCTGAGGCGGCCGCCGCCAAAGCCGCCGCTGCCAAGGCTGCCGCGGGCAATCCGCAGGCGGCAAGTCCAGCCGCGGAAAAACCGGCCGCAGGCGCAGCCCCGCCCGCCGTGCCCAAGCCTGCGCCTGCCGCCCAGAAGCCTGCCGGAGGGGGAGAGTAAGCGATGTCCCAGTGGGTGGACCAGATCTTCGTTCTCTTCAAGAACTGGCTGGTGGGCTACTTGCCGGCGGGATGGCAGGGAGCGGCGGGCGTGATCCTTTGCGTGATCGCCATCATTGCTGTGTATCCCACACTGTTTGCGATTGCCGTGCTGCTGGAGCGCAAGGGGCTGGGGCGCATGCAGAACCGCTACGGACCCAACCGCGTGGGCCCCTTCGGCCTGCTGCAGCCGGTGGCCGACGGCATCAAGGCGCTGACCAAGGAAGACGTGGTGCCGCTGCGCGCCGACCGGGTGGTGCATTTTCTGGCGCCAATCGTGCTGGTCGTGGCCGTCTTCATGCTCTATGCCGTGCTGCCCATGGGCCGCCACATGGTGCTCGTGAACCTGGACGCCGGACTGCTGTTCTTCTTCGCCATGGGCGCCTCGACGGAGCTGGCGGTGTTTATGGCCGGATGGTCGAGCCGCAACAAGTACTCGCTGCTGGGCGCCATGCGCGCCATCGCCCAGATGATCAGCTACGAGCTGGTGCTGCTGCTTTCGACCGTGGTCATCGTGATGATCTCCGGGTCGCTCTCGCTGGTGACCATCGTCGATGCCCAGAACCACTACACCGGCATCTTTCCTCACTGGTACGTCTTTACGCCGTGGGGCCTAGCAGGCTTTTTGGTCTTCGTCATCGCCTCGACGGCGGAGACCAACCGCTCGCCCTTCGATTTGCCCGAAGGCGAGTCGGAGATCGTGGCCGGATACTTTACCGAGTACTCGGGCTTCAAGTTCGCGCTCTTCTTCCTGGGCGAGTACGTGGAGATGCTGGCAATTGCGGGCCTGGGCGTCACGCTCTTCCTGGGCGGATGGACAGCGCCTCTCTCGGTTTTGACCTGGGTTCCATCGTGGCTCTGGTTCTTCGCCAAGATTATGGCTTGGATTTGTTTCTTCATCTGGTTGCGCGGCACCCTTCCCAGGCTGCGCCAGGACCAGTTGATGAACTTTGCCTGGAAGTTTGTGCTGCCTTTCACGCTGCTTAACTTGCTGGTGGCCGCCATCTGGCGGTTCATGGGCGGGGGCTGGCTGCGCTGGGTGGTGTGCTCGACGATGGTCGTGGCGGCTTACGTGGGGATGGGCCGCATAGAGATGTTCAAGAGACGGATTGGTCCGAGAACCTACCGCTATGCGGAGGAGTAAGGAGAGCGGCGATGCGGAGTGAGGAGGGCTGCTGATGGGCGTGATCTTTTATCTGCTGGCGGCCCTCACTTTGGCCGGAGGGCTGGCCGCCGTGCTGCTGAAGAACACGGTGCACTGCGCCCTCGCGCTCACCGTGGCTTTTGCCGGCCTGGCGCTCTTGTTCCTCCGCCTGGACGCGCAGTTCGCCGGCTTCGCGCAGATTCTGGTCTACGTGGGCGCGGTGGCCATACTAGTAGTCTTCGCTATTCTGCTCACGCGCGGCTCTGAGACTCCCACCGAAGGCGTCTTCAGCCGGAGCTGGTTTGTGGGGCTGGTGATTGCGGCCGCCGTCTTTGCCGCACTGGGCGCTGCAATCGTTGAGAGCGCACCAGCTTTACCGGGCGAGACGGCCGCGCCCAGCGTCACGGTGCTCGGCATCGGCGATGCCCTCGTTACCCGTTACGTTTTGCCGCTGGAGATCGTGGCTCTGCTCTTTACGGCCGCGATCATCGGCGCGGTCATCGTGGCCATGCGCGAGAAAGAGAGGGCAAAGTGACGGGGTTTGCCACGCCTCTGGCCGGCTATCTCCTGGTTGCCGCCTTATTGTTTGCTATCGGGCTGGCGGGCGCGCTCACGCGCCGCAACGCCATCCTGGTGCTCATCGGCATCGAGCTGATGCTCAACGCGGCCAACCTCAACCTGATCGCCTTCTGGCGCTACGGGCCGAATCCGCAGGCGCTGACGGGGTTTATGTTCGCCATCTTTTCCATTGCCGTGGCCGCCGCCGAGGCGGCGGTAGGATTGGGGCTGGTCATCTCCATCTATCGCCACACGCACACCACCGATCTCGACCAGATGAACAGGATGAAAGGGTGAAAGCTTGATCCAGGAAGCCGTTTCATTCACTCCACAATTCGCTGTTGCTCCGGTCACGAAGATTTTGTGGCTCATCCCCGCCGCGCCCATGGTGGCCGCAGGCGTGATCGCCCTGCTCAAGCAGCCCCAGCGGCGGACGGCTGCGTGGCTGGCGATTGGCTCGCTATCGTTTTCACTGCTGCTCTCGCTGATGGCTTTCGCTCACGTGGTGGGCGGATGGGCGGCGCACCACGCCGTGCGCGAGACCGTGAACTTCACCTGGATGCAGGTGGGCGCGGCCAACATCGCACTGGGCTGGATCCTCGATCCGCTGACGGCGATCATGCTGGTCATGGTCAGCTTTGTGGGGCTGCTGATCTTTATTTACTCCGTGGGCTACATGGCCCACGACGAGAACTACACCCGGTTCTTCTGCTTCCTGGCGCTCTTTGCCGGCGCCATGTTGGGGGTGGTGGTCTCGAACAGCCTGCTCTTGCTGTTCATGAACTGGGAGATCGTCGGCCTCACCTCCTATCTGCTGATTGGGTTCTGGTATCAAAAGCCCGCGGCTGCGGCGGCGGCCAAAAAAGCCTTCATGACCACGCGCGTGGGCGACGTGTTCTTCTTTCTGGGCATGGTGTGGCTATCGGCGCAGTCGGGGACGCTGCTCTTTTATAACCACGGTTCGGGCGCGCTGGAAGGTCTGGCGCTCACCGGCCTGCTGGCGCAGCACGCGGCCCTTGGCCTGACCGCCGCGGGCGCCATCGGCCTGCTGATCTTTGCCGGGGCGATGGGCAAGAGCGGACAGGTTCCGCTGCACGTCTGGCTGCCGGACGCGATGGAAGGCCCCACGCCGGTCTCGGCGCTGATTCACGCGGCGACCATGGTGGCTGCGGGCGTCTTCCTCGTGGCGCGCGTGTATCCGCTGATGCAGGACGGAGCCGCCGCCGGTGGGACGACGACGGCGCTCATCGTGGTCACCTGGGTGGGCGCGATCACGGCGGTCTTTGCGGCGCTGATCGCCATCGCGCAGAACGACATAAAGCGCATCCTGGCCTATTCGACGGTCTCGCAGCTTGGCTACATGATGGCCGGGTTGGGCATCGGCGGCGTGGCGCTGGGCATGTTCCACCTGATTACGCATGCCTTCTTCAAGTCGCTGCTGTTCCTCGGCGCGGGCAGCGTCATTCACGGCTGCCACGAAGAACAGGACGTGCGCCGCATGGGCGGGCTGCGGAAGGCCATGCCCATCACCTTCGGGATCTATGCCATCGCTATGCTGGCGCTGTGCGGCGTTCCCATCTTCTTCTCCGGCTTCTGGAGCAAGGACGCGATCATTGACGCGGCGCAGAGGTGGAATTCCTCCGTTGTGCCCTATTACCTGATGCTCTTTGGCGCGGTGCTGACGGCGTTCTACATGACGCGGCAAGTCTCCTACGTCTTCTTCGGCAAGTGGCGCGGGCATCAACCGGCGCACGAGAGCGGGAAGATCATGCTGTGGCCGATGGCGATTCTGGCCTTCTTCTGCGTGGCGCTGGGAATCATCGGAACGCCGGCATGGCCGTGGTTCGACGCCTTCCTCGGCAACCAGGCCGCGCACCTCCAGATGGGGGCCTTCGCCAGCTCCGAGTTCCTGATGATGCTGCTGAGCGCGACGGTAGTGGTTTTGGCAGGCATCGGGGTGGCGTGGTGGCTTTACGGGAACAAATCTCCCGCAGCCGGGGAACCGGACGCTCTGGAAAAGGCCACGCCCTGGATTTGGGCCGGACTGCGCGACCGGCTCTATGTCGATGAGCTCTATGGCGCAACCGTCCTGGCGTTTTACGAGTGGTGGGGGCGCGTCTCGGACTGGTTCGACCGCCGCGTTTGGGGCGGGGCAGTGGCCGTGGTGGCGTGGCTCTTCAGCTTGTGGGCGGAGTTGAACCGCTTCCTCGACGAACAGTGGGTAAACGGCGGCTTCGACAAGGGCTGTGAGGAGTTATCGAACGGCGGCGGCCTGTTGTCGGAGGTGGAGAACGGCCGCGTGCAGATCTACCTGCGCATCCTGGCCTTGGCGGTTGTGGCGCTGGCCATACTTCTCATTTGGAGCAGCCGGGCATGAACGGAATTCACATTCTGACGCTCCTGACCGTGCTGCCGCTGATCGGCGCAGTGATCGCTCTATTCGCGGGCAAGCACGCCCGCGGAGTGGCCATGATTACGGCGCTCTTCTGCCTGGTGGTTTCGCTGCTGATCTGGGTGCGTCTGCCCGCCGGCGGCGGCATCGGCATGGTGGAGCGCGTGGCCTGGGCACCGTCTATCGGCTTCGAGTACTACCTGGGCGTGGACGCGCTGGGCGCGCTCATGCTGGTGCTCTCAGCCATCGTTACGCTGATGTCAGTGGATGCGTCGCACCGCGTACACCACCAGCCGGGACTTTATTACTGCTTCGTCCTCGCCCTCGAATCCTTCCTCTTCGGGTCGTTCACGGCGCTCAATTTCTTCCACTGGTTTTTGTTCTGGGAGCTGAGCCTGATTCCTGCCTTCTTCCTCATCAAGCTGTGGGGCGGACCGCGCCGCGGCCCGGCGGCTACGCAGTTCTTGATCTATACCATGGCCGGCTCGGTGGCGCTGCTGGTGGCGTTTCTGGCCGTGTTTCTTTCCACCGGCAGCATGGACTTCATCCAGTTGACCGCCATGGCCCAGAGCGGCGCGCTAGAGCAGGCGATCACCGCGCACCTCGGCCCGGTGAGCCTGTGGCTGGCCATCGGCGTGCTGGCCGGCTTCGCGGTGAAGGTGCCCATCATTCCGTTCCACACTTGGCTGCCGGCCACGTACTCTGAGGCGCCATCGCCCGTGACCATGCTGCTGACCGGAGCCATGTCGAAGATGGGCGTCTACGGTCTGCTGCGCATCGCGCTGCCCATCTTCGGAGTGCAGATCGCCGAGATGCGCGCGCCGCTGCTGGTGCTGGCCGTGGCGACCGTGGTGCTGGGCGCGTGGGCCGCGGTCGCGCAGAAGGATTTGAAGCGCATCTTCGCGTACTCCTCGGTGAACCACCTCGGCTACTGTCTGCTGGCCATCTTCGCGCTGGCCGTCCCGGTCTACGGCGTGGCGGGGCACACCAACCAGGCTGCGGCGCTCAACGGCGTGATCCTGCAAATGTTCAACCACGGCATCACCGCTGCGGCGCTGTTCTGGTTTGTGGCCATGATCCAGTTGCGCACCGGAGGCATCCGCGGGCTCAATGACTTCGGCGGCCTGCGCAAGCCCGCGCCGGTGCTCGCCGGGCTGATGGGCATTGTGCTGTTCTCATCGCTGGGTTTGCCGGGACTGAATAACTTTGTCAGCGAGTTTCTCATCTTTCGCGGGTCGTTTCCGCTCAACTGGGTTGCGGCTTCGGTTTCCGTCCTGGGCCTGCTGATTACCGCGGCCGTGATCCTCAACGTAATTCAGAAGGTCTTCAGCGGTCCCACGCCGGAGCGATGGGCCAGTTTTCCGGATCTGCACCATAGCGAGCGGCTGGCGCTGGCGCCCATTATCGGCATCATGCTCCTCATCGGTCTTGTGCCCCAGCTCCTTTTGAGCACCATCAACCCGACCGTCGTGAACCTGCTGGCGCACTGGAGATTTTAAGAGCGGTTCTCCAGTGTGGGTGACATTTTGTATGTTGTGCAACGTGGATTTTGCTGGATGCAAAACCCACACAAAGAAATTCGCTCCGATTGAAAGTAACTGGAGAACTGTTGCCGATGTTGGCTTGGACGATCTATCTCTCGTTTGCCGGGGCGCTGCTCCAGGCGCTCCTGCCCAGGAGCAGGCCCAACGTGGCGCGCTGGCTGGCTTTGGCCGTGGCCGTTGCCGGGCTGGTGACCGGCATAGCGGGCTTCGCGGCCGGCATGGGCCAGGGCCTCACGATTTTGGTGGATGTGCCGTGGATTCCCTCCCTGGGCATTCACTTTTTGCTTGCTGCCGACGGCATCAGCCGCGTGCTCGTGCTGCTGACCGGCATCGCCGCAGTGGCTGGCGTGCTCTTCAGTTGGAACATCGAGGTGCGCACCAACCAGTTCTTCGCCTTCTATCTGGCCCTGATCGGGGGCGTTTACGGCGTCTTTCTCAGCTTTGACGTTTTCCTGCTCTTCGTCTTCTACGAGATCGCCATCGTCCCCAAGTACTTCTTGATCGCCATCTGGGGCTCGACGCGCCGCGAGTACGGGGCCATGAAGCTGGCGCTCTACTCGTTCGTTGGTTCGGCCATGGTGCTGATCGGCATCCTGGCGGCTTACACGACCTCCGGCAGTCACTCTACCAGCTTGATTGCGCTGGCCCACGCCGGCTTGCCGGTCAGCTTCCAGATGTGGTGCTTCCCGCTGGTTTTCACCGGCTTCGCCATTCTAGCCGGCATGTGGCCATTCCACACCTGGGCGCCCACCGGCCACGTGGCCGCGCCTACCGCTGCATCGATGATTCTTGCCGGCGTGATTATGAAGCTGGGCGCTTACGGCTGCCTGCGGGTGGGCATGGCGCTGTTCCCGCACGGCCTCGACCCCTGGGGATTCACCGTTCTCGGCCTCGCTTCCTGGCGCGACGTCTTCGCCCTGCTGGCTATCATCGGCATTCTCTACGGCGCGCTGGTGGCGCTGGCGCAATCCGACTTCAAGTTCGTCATCGGCTACTCTAGCGTGAGCCACATGGGCTTCGTCCTGCTCGGCCTGATGACCCTCAACCAGATCGGCATGGACGGCGCGGTTTTGCAGATGTACTCGCACGGCGTGATCGCTGGCCTGCTCTTCGCCATTGTGGGCCGCATCGTCTACGACCGGACCCACACGCGGCAGTTGGCCGATCTCGAAAAGATGCACCTGGCCAAACGCCTGCCGTTTGCCGCCTGGGCCTTCGTGATCGCCGGCATGGCCTCGATGGGTCTGCCCGGCTTCTCAGGGTTCGTCGCCGAGCTTCAGGTGCTGATCGGCGCCTGGATGGCCAGGCCCTGGTGGACGATTGCCGCCGCTCTCGGCATCCCGGTGGCCATTGCCTACACATGGCGCGCTCTGCAGAAGGCGTTCTTCAGCGACAGGCAGCCCAGCGTGCAAGAGTTGGAGGCCGAGCACGGACACAGGCTGGCTGCCATCACCTGGCCGGAGGTCGCCGGCTTCGCGCTGCTGGGCGCGGCCACTCTCGTAGTCGGGCTTTACCCCAGAATTTTGCTCAGTTCCATTGAACCCGCCGTCAGGTCGCTGCTCAAGGGAGGAGTCTAATGAACTACACAGATCTCTTCCGCGCAACCCTGCCTGAGACGGTTCTTGAAATCGCCGCGCTCCTGGTGCTGGTGGTGGATCTCGGCTTTCTGCGCAAAGCCGCTCTCGAAACGCGCGTTGCCGTCGCCGCGCTCCTGGGCGCGGCCGGGTGCGTGGTGGGGCTATGGGCGGTCGCTTTTGCAGGCGCGGGCGGGTTGAGCTTTGGCGGCGAGGTACTGCTTGCCGGCGGAGGCTCGGCAGGCGTCGCCCAATGCGGAATTCTGGTTCTCACCGCACTAGCCCTCTTGCTTCTCATCGGCTCTGACTTTACGAGCCACGCAGGCGAGTTTGCGGCCGTGGCGCTGATGGCCGCGGCGGGCGGCATGATCATCGCCGCGGCGCAGGATTTGCTGGTGATCTTCGTGGGCCTGGAGCTTTTGAGCCTCAGCCTCTACATCCTCACCGCCTTCGCCAAAAAATCCGGCAAAAGCGCCGAAGCCTCGATGAAGTATTACCTCTTCGGCGGCATGTCGGCGGCGTTTCTGCTCTTCGGCTTCAGCTATCTCTACGGAATCTCTGGCTCAACCTGGCTGCCGCGCGTCGTGTGCGGCGTCAACAATGCCGCCGCACACGGCGGCGCGCCGTTGCTTGCCGTCGCACTGGTAATGATTGCCGCCGGCCTGGGCTTCAAAGTCGCCGCCGTGCCCTTCCATTTCTGGGCCCCTGACACGTATGAAGGCGCGCCCGCGCCCGCCGCGGCGTTTATCGCCTCCGTCTCCAAGGTCGCCAGCTTCGCGCTGCTCATCTCCATCAGCTCCGTGGCCCTGCACTTCATGGAGAGTTTTCACGTGAGCGGTGATGGAACTGCCGCGTTCAGCGCGCAGCCGCCGCAGATCACCTCCGGCTTTGGCGCCGGTTGGCCGCTGATCGTGGCCGTCCTCGCCGTGGCCTCCATGGTCTTCGGCAACCTCGCCGCGCTGGTGCAATCCAGCGTCCGCCGCCTGGTCGCCTACTCGGCCATCGCGCACGCCGGTTACATCCTGCTCGGCCTCGCGTTCTTCTCCTGGACGAACCGCAGCGCCGAGGCTGTCCTCTATTATGTCCTTACCTACGGGCTGACCACCATCGGGGCCTTCGGCGTGGTGGGCGTGGTGGAGCGCGTCACCGGCAGCGACAAGATGGATGCCTTTCTGGGCCTCAACAAGCGCAACCCGCTGCTGGCTGGCGTCATGCTGGTGCTCTTTCTTTCGCTGGCCGGCATTCCGCCGCTGGTGGGCTTCTGGGCCAAGTTCAACCTCTTTGCCGCCGTGCTTGAAGCTGCGGGCGGGGTGGTCCCGTTCGCCCTCGTTGCCCTCGCCGTCGCCTTCAGCGCCGTTTCGCTCTACTACTATTTGCAGGTGCTCAAACGGGTCTACGTGATGCCCGGCGTGGACGAATCTCCGCTGCGTGTGCCGCCCTTCGCGCTCATCGTTCTGCTGGTGATCGCCGCCGCCGTGGTCCTGCTGGGCTGCTTCCCGGCGTTGCTGCAGGGCTGGATCGCGAGCTTTTACTAACGCGAAATCCCGCTTCAAACCAAAAGGCGCCTGGAGCTTCTCGCTCCAGGCGCCTTTCGCTAACTCGCGAATGTCCGCGCAGCGGACGCGATCTTGCTGCTCTTCAATACTTCACGATGGCCGTGAACGACTCCGGCTTGAGGCTGGCGCCGCCTACCAGCGCGCCGTCGATCTCCTCCTGCGCCATCAGGTCCTTGACGTTTTCCGGCTTCACGCTGCCGCCGTAAAGGATGCGCATGGCCGCAGCCACGCCGACTCCCAGCAGCTTGGCCACTTCGGCGCGAATGATGCGGTGCGCGTCGGCGGCGATCTCCGGCGTGGCCGTGCGTCCGGTCCCGATGGCCCACACCGGCTCGTAGGCGATCACGATGGGCTTGGCGGCCTCGGGCGTGATGCCTGCGAACGCTCCATTCACCTGCGTCTGGAGCACGCTGGCCGTCTTGCCCGCCTCGCGCTCTTCCAGCACCTCGCCGATGCAGACCACGGGAACAATGCCGTGCTTGAGCGCGGTGTGCAGCTTCTTGTTCACGATCTCGTCGGTCTCGGCGAAGTACTGGCGCCGCTCGGAGTGGCCGATGAGGGTATGTGTTCCGCCCACCGCCTTCAGTTGGCCGATGGAGGTCTCGCCGGTATACGCGCCCTCCTCGGCGAAGTGGATGTTCTGCGCGCCCACGGCCACGTTCGATCCCTTGCAGGCCGGAACCACGGCCGGCAGCAGCACTGGAGAAGGGAAGAGCGCGATCTCGTCGCGGGTGTGCCCGGCAACGCGCGGTAAAAAGGCGTCCACAAACGCCTGCGCTTCGGCGGGCGTCTTATACATCTTCCAATTAGCGGCGATCAGTGCTTTGCGAGACATTTTTCAGGTTTCCTCGGCTGGTAAGGTTATCGCAATTCAATTTTAGGGGATTGACCTGCGCCTGCCGGGTGACGCCCGGCACAAGAGCCCCACATCAAAAAACTCCGGCTCCGTGCTACCATATGACCATGGTCAGTGACCATGGGAGGTTCATGATGGCGACGCAGGTTGCGGTGGGCGAGTTTAAGGCCAAGTGTTTGAAGCTGCTTAACGAGGTGTCGGAGACGCGCAAGCCGATCGTGATTACCAAGCGAGGCAAGCCATTGGCGAAGGTCATCCCCATACCGCTGCACAAGACCCTGTTTGGCTCGATGAAGGGGAGTGGGACCATAACCGGCGACATCATTTCGCCGCTCGATGTGGAGTGGGAGGCGATGAAGTGACCGGTGTTGAAGCGGAAGAATCGGGACGGGAGCTCCTGGTCATTGACACCCATGTTTTGATCTGGCTGATGTTTGGCGACGACCGGCTCGGCGGACGTGCGCGCGGCCGAATCGATCTGGCAGCCAAGGCAGACGGGCTGCTGGTTTCCGCGATCACTCCGTGGGAGATCGGCGTACTGGTGAGCAAGAAACGAATCGATCTGCAGCGGGATGTGATGGTCTGGGTGAGGGATGCGTTGGCCATGCCGGGAGTCACATTGGCCGCGCTGGAACCGGAGATCGCAGTAGAAAGCACCCGCCTGCCATTTACCATGCACCCCGATCCAGCCGACCGGATTCTTGTGGCCACGGCGCGGCACCTAGGCGCGGCGCTGGTTACGGCCGACCGCAGGCTCCTCCAACTCTCGAAGCAGGGGCGCTTCAAGGCGCTGGATGCTGCGAAATGAGAGACGGAAGACTGATCCAGCTTGCATCCTGGTTCATAGTAACTTGTCTTCCACGCTGGCGAGCGTGGCGTCCGCGGCGGCGCGGCTCCAGCCGATGCGCAGGTCGCGGACATCGTGCAGGGCAAAGGCGCCTCCGGCGGTGCGCGGCGCGGTGATGGCGAAGAAATCGGCGCGCTCCACATCGGTGAGCGAAAACGCGGGGCGCGCGTCCGGCGTAGCGTTGGCGATCTCCACGTGGCTCATCTCCAGGTTGCGCAGGTGGCGCAGGTAGAAGCCGGAGGCCGGCAGCGCGCCGAACATCCAAGGCTCAGGGTACCCTTTTGTCTTCTCCGGCGGCGTGATGCGCGCATCTGCCGGTGTGCCGCCTCCCGCGGTCTCGATATAGATGTTCGCCAGCTTCACGTCTTCAATGGCGTGGCCGGCAATGCCGCTAAGCGCTGAGCAGATGCGCATGGGGGCGTTGTAGCACTCCAGGTTGCTGATGAGGATGCGCCGCATGGCGCCCACCTTCGTAGTTTCTTTGGGTCCGCGCAGGCGCGCGCCGAGGCGCATAAACAGCGGGCCGGAGGCCAGGTCGCGCATAGTGGTGTTGACGATGGTGAAGTCTTCGAGCCGCGCGCCATCGACGGATTCGAATGCGTAGCCCAAGCAGCCTTCAAAGAGGCAATCGGAGATGGCGAAGTTGAGGAAGCCGCCGTTGGACTCTGTGCCGCACTTGATGCGGCCGGTGCCGCGAGCGCGCACGGCGGGCGGAAATCGCTTGAAGCTGCCGTCCAGGACCGTGCCGAGCTGGTACCAGCCGGTCACGTAGCAGTTGGCGATGGTCACGTTTTGGGTCGGGCGCGGGTAGCCGAGGGCGTAACTGGACTTCGGGCAGATGCCGTCGTCCCAGGGCGAGTTGACGGTGCAGTTGGTGACGCGCACGTTCTGGCAACAGTCGATGTCCATGCCGTCGCGGTCGGTGTCGATTTTGAGGTTGTCGATGGTCAGGTTATCCACCCCGGTTAAGAGCAGGCCGAAGTGGCCGCCCTTGAGGATGGAGAAATCGCGCAGCAGCACGTTGTGGCAGTTCTTGAGGGCGATGGCTTTGTTGCCCACGCCAGCTTGCTCGGCGACGTAGATGGGATAGTTGCCGCGCGCCGGGCCGTGGGCCCCGAAGCTGAGGCCTTGGCCGTAGATCAGGCCGGCGCCGGTGATGGAGAAGTCGTGAATGTTCTCACCCCAAATCAGCGAGTTGTGCCAGTGCCGGTGCCCAAAATCCTCATAGTGGCCTGCCTCCGGATCCGGCTCGGCGGCATCGTAAACGCCGCCGTTGTAGCCGGTGGTTTCTCCGGGCAGCGGCGAGGCGGCGGCCAGAATGGTCGAGCCGGCATCAAGACACAGATGCACATGGCTCTTCAGATGGATGGAAAAGCAAAGATAGGTTCCGGCGGGAAAAACGACCGTGCCGCCGCCGGCCGCGGCGGCAGCTTCGATGGCGCGATTCACGGCCGGCGTGTCCAGCGTTTTGCCGTCGCCGGCGGCTCCGTATTGGCGCACGTCGAAGGTAGCCGCGTGAAGCGCGCCGCTTTCCTGGGTGGTAGCGCCTCTCTCTTGAGCGAATGCAGCGCCGGAAATGGCGGGAAGCGCGGCTCCGGCCACGCCAAAGCCGCCCACGCGCAGAAGATCGCGGCGCAGGGGACTGAAGATTTTCATGAAAGGCTCCTTCTGAGACTGTCTATCTATGAGATCCCGGTAAACTGCCTATGTCTTCGAGTATATGCCCCATCTTTTCCTGCTTGGTGCGCAAATAGCGTTCGAAGGACTCCTGCGGTTCGACCTGGGCGGAGATGCGCTCCGTGATCTCGATGCCGGCCGCTTCGAGAGCGGCGACTTTACCGGGGTTGTTGGTCATCAGGCGAATGCGCAGGACGCCCAGCAGCTTGAGAACCTCGGCCGGCAGTTCGTAGCCGCGGTAGTCGGCGGCATAGCCCAGCTCCTCGTTGGCCTCCACCGTATCCAGGCCCTGATCCTGGAGCTCGTAGGCCCTGAGCTTGGCCATCAGGCCGATGCCGCGGCCCTCCTGCCGCTCATAGAGCAGGATGCCGGCTCCGGCCTGGGCGATCTGGGCGAGGGCCAGTTCAAGCTGCGCTCGGCAGTCGCAGCGCAGCGAGCCGAAGACGTCGCCGGTGAGACATTGGGAGTGAATGCGGACCAGCGGCGGCGCAGAGTGAATATCACCCATCACCAGGGCCACTAAACCTTCTCTTCCGTCCGCCTTCGCGGTTACCGGCGCGGTTTCGCCGCCGTCGAGCGGCTCCGCGCGCTGTCCCTCGAAGGCCAGAATGCGGAAGGCGCCCCAGCGGGTGGGAAAATCAGCTTCGGCAATCTTGGTCACGCTTGCGAATCCCATAACGTCATTTTACCGGGCGCGCCGCGTATCCGCGGCGTTCTCCGTCACACAGCTTCAACCAGCTTCCTGTGCTTTCCCAGGTCCCCAAGGGGATATTGATCTTCAAGCGGCCGCTTCTTGAGGTTGTGGCGGCTTGATGATGTGCTTTCGGCCTACGGTATTTCCGAAGATGCACTAGCTGCCGTCCGCCCTCCGCGGCGCGTACTATGGAGGTCGTGACGGACAAACTCATCTGGGTGACCATGCTCGTTAAGCTGGGAGTGATTGGCTCGGTAGCCAGCTTCCAGGGGCGCGCTTCGGGCTTCCGGCGGTTATTCTTCGCGGAGAAGCGCAGCCCTGCGCAAACGCTGGAACTGCTGACGTTTTTTCTGGTTCCACTCACGCTGGGAGTCTGGGTCCGCATTCTGGTTCCGAATTTTCTGGCCGCAGACATTTCATTCGAGACCATCATCCTGCTGGGCCTGCTCATCGGCCCCGGTTGGGCAATTTTCAGTGGGGCAGTGCTGTCAGCGCCCGCTATGTTTCACCACGAATTTCTGTCTTTGCCTTTCAACATGGCGCTGGGACTGTTGGCAGGCGTGCTGGGCCGGCTGGTCGCAAAGGAGGAGATCTGGTCGTTCACGCCCTTCATTGATCTAAGCCTCTACCGCTGGGTGCGCCGCAACCTGCGCCGCCCGCGTCTTGACCCGCAGTTCATGATGTTGTTTCTGATCGCGGCGGCGGAGGCATGCAGGACCTGGCTGGCCCGCGAGTTTCCGCACCGGCTGTTTGCGCTGGTCACCAACACTCTCTGGCTGCAGGTGCTGGTCTGGTTCAGCGCGCCCATCACCGTGGGCGTGGCGCTGAAGGTGTGGGATGCGCTGCGCATCGAGATGAGCCTGGAAGAGCAGAAGCGCCTCCTGCTCGAAGCCCGCCTGGATGCTCTGCAGCGCCAGATCAATCCCCATTTTCTATTCAATACGCTCAACTCCATCGGCTCCCTGGTGCGCAGCCAGCCGGAACTGGCCCGCGAAATGATTGTGAAACTGGCCAGCATTCTGCGCGCCCTGCTCAAGGACCACGACACCTTCGTGCCCCTGCGCGAGGAGCTGCGGTTCACCGACGACTATATCGCCATCGAGGTGGTCCGGCACGGCTCCGATAAATTGCGGATAGAAAAGGAGATCGACCCGCGCACGCTGGAAATTCTGGTGCCCAGCATCCTGCTCCAGCCGCTCATTGAGAACAGCATCAAGCACGGTCTTGAGCCGCGCATTCATGGGGGCACCGTGACCGTGCGCAGCCGCATTGAGGATGGCCGGGTACTGATCGAGGTGGCCGACGACGGCGTGGGCATGAGCGGCCACTCGGCCTTGCGCCGCGACGGCGCCGGCATCGGCATCAAGAACGTGCAGGAGCGGTTGGAGGTCCTTTACGGCAAGCAGGCGCGCTTCGATGTGGTCTCGAATCCCGGACGCGGTACGCTGGTGTCCATCGAAATCCCCGCCGTGCTGGCCGAAACAAAGTGAAGCGGCCATGGATCGCTGCCCGCGGTCAGGCGCCGGTTTTTCTGTCGCCGCGAAAATGCACAGCCATCCGATGTATCCTCAATCCATGGTGCGTTTCACGGTGCTGGCGTCGGGATCGAAGGGCAACAGCGCCGTCATCACCGGCGGGCGCACGCGCATCCTGCTCGACGCCGGCTTGAGCTGCCGGGAATTGTTCAAGCGCATGAAGCTGGCCGGCGAGGATCCAGAAACCCTGGACGCAATCCTCATCACCCACGAGCACCAGGACCACGTCAACGGCTTGAGCGTGACCGCGCGCAAGCTGGGCATTCCGGTGTACTTTACTGAGGGCACTCACCGCGCCTGGATGCGCTGGCTCTCGCCGCGCCGGCAGATGACCTATGCCCAATGGCTGGAACAGTGCCGCAGGCAGGCCGCCGAGCGCCAGGCCGAGGCCTCCGGCGACAGGTCTTCGTCGCCGGGGTGGCAAGCCGAGGTCCCCGGCGACAGGTCTTCGTCGCCGGGGTGGCAAGCCGAGGCCGATGCGGCGGCCGAAGAGAGCGAGCCGGATGAACCGGCGGCCGGAATGGAGGCTGAATCCTCCGCGCCGCCGGCGGCAGAGCCGTCTGCCGAAGCCGTTCCAGATCAGCAACCCTCCTTGAAAGACGATCCCACCTGGCTCCCCGCAGTGGAGTACTTTCAGGCGGGCCAGTCCTTCCGCATCGGCGATATGGACGTGAGCCCCTTTACCATTCCTCATGACGCCGCGGATCCCGTGGGCTTTGTCTTCCGTTCCGAAGGCGTGCGCATCGGCTTTGTTACCGACCTCGGCTACATCCCTCCCAACGTGAAGGCGCAGCTTAAGGATTTGGAACTGCTCCTGCTTGAATCCAACCACGATCTGGAGATGCTGCGCGATGGGCCCTATCCTTGGGCGGTGAAGCAGCGCGTGCTTTCGCGCGTCGGCCATCTTTCCAACGAGGCCGCGAGCGAATTCCTGACCCAGGATTACGATGGCCGAGCCGCCTACATTGTCCTTGCGCATCTATCTGAAAATAATAATTTTCCTGAGCTGGCGCGTATCGCGGCTGAGCGCGCCCTCGACGGCCGCACCAGCCTGCTGGCTAACCGCCTGCTGCTGGCGGGCCAGCATGAGCCGCTGGCGAGCATCGAATTTTAGTCAACGCCTGTCAGGAATTTGACTATCGACTTTTGGGAAATTCAATTACAATAGGGTTAAACGCGCATCTAAAAGAAGGAGGATTGGCGCTAAGAGCGAATGGGGTGCGAATGCTTTGACGAGCCGGAAGGCAGCGTCGCAACGGCGGGTTTCCGTCTGGCGGTGCGTCTGAAAGGCCCAACGCATCCGGCAATTCCTTAGCCGCGCATCAACACAGCGGCGTAGCCCATCCTTCGCAGGTGATTCTTTATGTCTATGACAAGCACCCGATGCACCGATCGAGTCGTAGGCGCGATTCTGGCAAGCTGGCGGTATGACATTTCGGGAATTTCCCGAGAGATGCGGAAAGATTACGAAAATCATTTCGCCGAGTGCGCCTTTTGCCGCGCACGCCAGAAGTTCCATCGCGGCTTGGATGTTTCGTTGGCCATTCTAACCTCGCTCTCGGCGCTGTTCTTTCTCTTTGCGCTTTCAGTTCTCCGGCACATCAAACCACTGGAGCACGTGGCCTTCAACATTCTGGGACTGGACATTTCTTCGACGTACACCATGCTGGTCTCGGCCGGGATTGCGGGCCTGTGTTTTTCGGTTTTAGCCCTGGCGCTGGTGCTCACAGCCACGCCGGCGCCGTCCTATCTGAGCGGTTTAGCCGTGGAACGCGCCAAGCTGATCGAAGAGCGGATTGAGGAGCGGCTGCCTGCGGCCATTAAATCATTGCGTCTGCGTTAGCTGCGGCGTGAGCGCGAATCTCCGTTCGGCCTCCCCTTGCGGGAGGCCTTCGTGTGTGTGCGGCCGTGCGCGCCCTGCGCCAACGCTCATTGCGCGTTCAAGGGCCTGGGCGAGATGATTGTGCGCCGCGCAGACAAAGGATGACTGATTCGCGGCCGAAGGCTGCCACAGAGATTTCGTATAATAAGAGCGAATCGCCGGCACGGGATTCCCATTAGGAATGTGAGGGGTGAGATGTATAAAATCGTTTTACTTCGTCATGGAGAGAGCATCTGGAATAAGGAAAACCTGTTTACGGGCTGGACGGACGTTGACCTGTCAGAAAAGGGAAGAGAAGAGGCTGCACGGGCCGGGCGGGTGTTGAAGGAGCAGGGTTATGGCTTCGACATTGCCTTCACCTCGGTGCTCAAGCGCGCGATCCGGACGCTGTGGATTACGCTGGACGAGATGGATATGATGTGGATTCCCGTCGAGCGCGACTGGCGGCTGAACGAACGGCATTATGGGGCGCTGCAGGGTTTGAATAAAGCGGAGACGGCGGCCAAGTATGGCGACAGCCAGGTGAAGATATGGCGCCGCAGTTACGACATTCGCCCCCCGGCTCTGGACGAATCCGATCCGCGTTATCCGGGGAAGGACCCACGTTATTGCAACCTAACTAAGGAACAGCTTCCCCTGACCGAATGCCTTAAGGACACCGTCAACCGCTTTCTGCCCTGCTGGCGCGAGGTCATCGCTCCCAGCATCCGCTCGGGGAAGCGGGTGTTGATCGCGGCCCACGGCAACAGCCTGCGGGCGCTCGTGAAGTATCTTGAAGACATTCCTGACGACCAGATTGTCGGCCTCAACATTCCTACCGGCGTACCGATGGTGCAGGAACTTGACGATAACTTGAAATCGATTCGTCATTACTATTTGGGTGACACCGCGCAAATCGAGCAGGCGGTGAACAAGGCTGCAAGCACCAGCGGAGCGGGCCGTTAAGAGAGCGCCCTGCACAAAACGCGCTGTCATCCTGAACGCAGCGAGCCGAAGGGTCTGCTTGCCTTGGCGCGCAAAACAGCCCCGCTGTTCAAGACATCACTCGTTGCCGGATTCTCCAGCTTGATTGCGCAAATCCCATAGTGCGGCGTCATTAAGGGTCCAACGGCCGGTGCTGGCGCTGTCTCTCCAGGGCTAAGCCGTGCAAAACCCTGCGTTTGATGAGCAGAAAGAAAACCGGCACGAGAATCAGTACGTGAATGGTAGATGTAATCATTCCGCCTACGATAGGCGCGGCGATGGGCTTCATCACGTCTGAGCCGATGCCCGTTTCCCAAAGGATGGGCGCCAGGCTCAGGATCACGGCGGTTACAGTCATCAGCTTGGGGCGCAGGCGTTTTACGGCGCCATCCATGACGGCCTCGTGCAGCATGGCTTCTGTCATCGGCGTGTTCCGGCTGAGGCGTTCCTGCCAGGCTTCATCGAGATAGATCACCATCACTACGCCGGTTTCGACGGCGATGCCAAACAGCGCGATGTAACCCACCCAGACGGCCACGCTGAAGTTGTAGCCGAGAATCCATTGCAGCAGCAGTCCTCCGGACATGGCGTAGAGCGTGGGAAAGATGAGGACCGCGGCCTCGATAGCCGACTTGAACACAAGATAAAGAAGCAGAAAGATCACAAAGAAGACGATGGGCAGAATGATTTCGAGCCGCTGCTTGGCGCGAACTTCAAATTTGTACTCGCCGGCCCAGTGCCAGGTATAACCTGCGGGCAGCGCGAGTTTCTGCTGAAGGAGTTTTTGCGCCCGGCTGACATAGCCGCCGTAGTTGCTGGTTTTGAGATTGAGATACACGTATCCGGTGAGCAAGCCGTCTTCGTCACGGATCATCGCGGGGCCGCGTGAAAAGTAGACGCGAGCCACTTCGCCAATGGGAATCTGTGCGCCGGTTGGCGTTGGAATGAGGGCTTGGGAGATAGCCGTGGGATTATCGCGGAAGCTGCGCTGGTAGCGGACCGAGATGGGAAAGCGCTCGCGGCCCTCGACATTTTCAGCAATGTCAGCGCCGCCGATCTCCGATCTAACCACGCGCTGCACGCCGGCTACAGTGAGGCCGTAGCGCGCGGCGATTGGACGGTTCACGGCCACGTTGAGATAGAAGCCCTGCGAGACGCGCTCGGCGAAGACCGAACTCGTCTGCGGCAAGGCGGAGAGAATCGTTTGCATCTGAGCGCCGATGTTCTGGATGCGCGTGAGATCAGGGCCCTGAATCTTAATGCCGATGGGAGTCTTGAGGCCGGTCATTTCCATGTCGAGGCGGTTCTGAACGGGCATGGTCCAGGTATTGGTGAGACCCGGGAACTGGAGCTTCGCGTCCATCTGCTCGATCAGCTTCTCGTAAGTCATGCCCGGCCGCCACTGGCTGCGCGGCTTGAGCATGATTGTGGTGTCGAACATATCGAGAGGCGCGTTGTCGGTGGCGCTGTCTGAGCGGCCGACAGTACCGAAGACCGTGGCGACTTCAGGAAACGAGTGGATGATGCGGTCCTGCTCCTGCATCAGCGCGACGGCCTGCGTGATGGAGATACCCGGCAAGGCGCTGGGCATGTAAAGCGCCGAACCTTCATAAAGCGCAGGCATGAACTGGCTGCCCAGGCGAAAATACAGAGGAACGGTCGCCGCCAAAAAAATGAGGTTGAGCGCGATTACCAGTTTCCAGTGGCGCAGCGACCAGCGCAGCACCGGCAGATAGACGGCTTGGGTGATGCGCGCGACAGGATTGCGCGACTCCGGACGCAGCTTGCCGCGCAGGCAGAATGGCATAAGCGCCGGCACCAGCGTGATGGAGAGCAGCGAAGAAAAGATCAACGATAGAGTCTTGGTCCACGCCAGGGGCCGGAACAGACGGCCCTCTTGCGCTTCCAGCAGGAAGACCGGCAAAAACGACACCACAATAATGAGGAGCGAGAAAAACAGCGCAGGGCCGACCTGCTGAGCCGCCCTCACGAGGATCTGCCTGCGCTCCGTGCTGTTGGGCACATCGGTGCGTTCGGCCAGATGGCGATAGCCGTTTTCGACAATAACGATGGCCGCGTCGATGAGCACGCCGATGGCCAGCGCCAGTCCTCCCAGCGACATGATGTTGGAGCTGACATGCAGGTAGTACATGGGAATGAATGCCGCCAGCACCGCGATGGGCACAGTAAGAATGGGCACCAGGGCCGAGCGGAAATGAAAAAGAAACACGATGCTGACAAAGCTGACAATGATGGCTTCGAGAATCAGATCGCGCTCCAGCGTGCGGATCGATTTCTCAATGAGCCACGAGCGGTCGTAAGCCGTAACGATTTCGACTCCGGGAGGCAGCGAAGGCCCTAACTCACGCAGTTTCGCCTTGACAGCACGGATAACATCGAGCGCATTCATTCCGTAGCGCATCACTACGATGCCGCCGACGGCTTCGCCTTCGCCTTGCCAATCAGCCGCGCCGCGGCGCACGCCGGGGCCAAAGGTGACCGTGCCCAGTTCCTTCACAAGCACCGGCACGCCGTTCTTCGTTGCGACAGGCACATTCTCCAGGTCTGAAAGCGTCTTGAGATAACCGAGACCGCGGACCATGTACTCGGCGCCGCTCATCTCTAGCACGTCGCCTCCTACCTCATTCGTGCTTTGGCGCACGCGATCGATCACGGTCTGGGCTGAGATGCCGTAGGAAAACAGCTTGTTGGGATCGAGATTTACTTGGTACTGGCGCACGAAACCGCCGATAGCCGCCACTTCCGCGACGCCAGGTACAGTTTCAAGCTGGTAACGCAGATACCAGTCCTGCAGGGCGCGCAGATCGGCCAGGCTGCGCGTGTGAGTGCGGTCCACGATGGCGTACTCATAGACCCAGCCCGCGCCAGTAGCATCGGGACCGATGGCCGGATGAACGCCGGAGGGGAGTTTGCCGGCGATCTGCTGGAGGTATTCAACCACCCGCGAGCGCGCCCAGTAGAGATTGGTGCCATCCTTGAAGACCACGAAGACGTAGGAGTCGCCAAACATGGTCTGGGCGCGGACGCTTTTGACACGCGGCGCAGAGAGCAGCGCCGTCACGATGGGATACGTCACCTGATCTTCGATCACGCCGGGCGGCTCGCCTGCCCACGGCGTGTGGATGATGACCTGCACGTCGCTGATGTCGGGCAGCGCGTCGAGCGGCACGCGCTTCAGCGACCACACGCCCGCAACGATCAGAAGAATGGCTCCCATGAACACGAGAAAGGGATTGCGCGCGCACCAGGCAATGATCTTCGCAATCATCACATGCCTCCGGTTGCATCCGTGCTGACTTGCTTTGTGGCCAGGGTTTGCGTGCCGCGCCGCACAGTGACAGTGGTCTGGTATGTGCCTTTTGCGGGCAGTTGGACCGATCCTCCGTAGAGGCCGCCGCCCTTTTCCGCAAGGCTGGTTGCGGCGTGCTCCGCCGCCATTCCCATCGCAGGCATGGCCGGCATCAAGAACGTGACCGTCACCTCGGCCCCGGTGACCGGCTTGCCATCAGTGCCCGTGAGCTTTACGCGCAATGTGTTCGCGCCCTTGTGCGGCGGATCGGGCTGTGTGCTGAACTCGACCTGCACCTGAGCCGCAGATGCGCTGGCCGCTGTGGCCGAAGGGGAAGACGCTGGCGGCGAAAACTCAGCCAAAGCCGCCTGAAGCTGCGCTTCGGAATCGATGAGGAAGTTCGCCGAGTTAACTACCTGTTCGCCCGCTTTCAGTCCGCCGAGGACCACGATGGAATTGCCGATTTGCGGGCCGGCCTGAATGATGCGCGGTTCGAGATAACCATGCCCACGATCGACAAAGGCGATGGCCTGCAAGCCCGTTTCGAGCACGGCGGAAGCGGGAATCACCAAATGCCGTCCCAGCGGCGCGTGAATCTCGACGTTGACATACATGCCAGGTTTGAGCACCACGCCGGGATTGCGGAAGATCAAACGCACGCGCACGGTGCGCGTAGTGGGATCGACCTGGGGAAGGATCTGATCGATGCGTCCGTAGAAGTTGCGGCCGGGATAGGCATCCACAGTCACTTTTCCGAAGTCGCCGGGCCGCAATTCGCCCACCTGATCCTGAAACACATCGGCGTAGACCCAGATCGTGGAAAGATCGGCGATGGTGTAGAGCTTCGTATCTGGCTGCACGTAGGCGTTGGGCAGAGCCTCACGTTCAATGATGTAACCGGAGACAGGCGAGTCGATGGCGATGTTGCGCTGCACCTTGCCGGTGCGCTCCAGGCCGGCAAGGGCCTGCGCCGGCACGCCGAATTGCCGGATGCGCTCCTGTGCTGCCTGCAATAGCCAGCCTCCCTCCTGCGCAGCCAGGCTCGCCGTGGACGCGGCGCGCGCGCTCGCCGCGAATGCCTTTTGGTTTTGCCGCGCTAGCAGATACTCCTGCTCGCTGCTCACCAGGTCAGGGCTGTAGATGGTGAAGAGGCGCTCGCCTTTACGCACGTACTGGTACGTCGCGCTCGCATAGACATCTTGAATCCATCCTGGAAAGCGCAACTGCACGTAAGCCAGTTTTTCCTCATCGATGTCTACATTGCCGGGAACATTTAGATCGTCATTTACGTCTTTCAAAGCCACTGTAGCAGTGGTGACGCCGATCTCCTGAAGCCGCTGCGGCGAGAGTTGAATAGGTGCGAGCGGCGCTGCGTTTCCGGCCGCTGCGTCCGCACCCGATGACGCGGTCTGCGCCGCTACTGCAGGACCGCTCGCGATCACGGGATTGTCGATAGAGTTCGCTGCCGAAGCCTCCCAGTTACGATGCAGCAACACATAGCCGAGCGCACCGCCGAGCGCAATACAAACGGCGATCGCGGCGGCAAGGGCAAGCTGATATTGGCGTGTCTTCACGGTTTCACCTCCGGCGCAGGTTGCTGAAATTGGTCGAGCGTGGCGCCCGCGGCAAGCTCCAGATCCGCAAGGCGCGCGTCAAAGTCCGCGACCGCTTGAGCCCAGTCCATCTCGACATCGATGACTGTTGTCTGACTATCAAGCAGGTCCAGAAAATCCGTTTTGCCGTTTTCGTAGGCGATTACGCTGGATTGGAGCGCGGCCTCGGCCTGCGGGCGAAGCCGATCCTGATAAAGGCGTGCGAATCTTTGCGCAGCCTTCGCCTCCACCAGTGCTTCTCCAATCTGCCCGAAGGCGGTGTTGCGCAATTCGGCCAGCTCGGCGTCCTGTTCCGTGGCCGCCGCTGTGGCTTCGGCAATCTGCGCATCGTGTTTGCGGCGATTGAGCCAGGGCAGGTTCATCGCGGCTTCGATCATGTAGTTGTTGCGCATATCCGCGCCAGGTGGCATCAGCATGTATCCGCCGGTGATCGTAAAGTCAGGCGTGTAGACCTTCTTCGTCAGGGCCTGTTCTTTGTGGCTGCGCTCGGCGGCGTCGCGCGCAGCCACAAGATCGGGGCGCGATTCGAGCGCAATCTGCTCCAGCGCCTGTTCGGACGGCAACGCAGCCTCCACCGCGAACTGCCCGCGTACATCGAGCGGGGCGCCGGGATCGCGTCCCAGCAGCGTATTCAGGCGCGCCCTCGCAAGGCCGGCGTTTCGCTGGAAGCGAATCAACTGTTCGGCCAGCGCGGTCAGCGCCACTTGCGCCTTCAGAATGTCTTGCTGCGAAACCTTGCCGACCGCGTACTTGATGCGCGCGGCCGCAATGGCCTGCCGGGCGATGTCTACGTCTTCGTCGTAGATCCTCATCTCCTCGCCCGCCAGCAGCAGATTGTCAAAGGCTTTGCGTACGTTCACGCGGACTTCAAGCTGGGCCTCGGCTAATTGCGCCTTCGCCACGTCCGCGCCTGACTGCGCCACGCTGGTGCGCAGTGTGCGTTTGCCCCTGCCCGGAAAGCTTTGGCTCACGCTGAACATGTTTTGCGCGTCGTTGAAGTTCCAGGGCTGGCTCAGCGGCACGCCCCAGCCGCGGTACATAGCCGTGGGATCGTCTAGCGCACCGGCGACAGGAACTTGGGCCTCGGCAACGGCCAGGCGCCGGGCGGCGACGGCAATCGCAGGATTGTCCGCCAGCGCGATCCGCTCCAGCTCTTCAAGAGTCATTACGGGACCGGGCGCCGCAGGCTTATCCGGCGCCGGAAGCAATGCTGCAAACGGCGCCAGGCTACTGGAGCTGTCCGGCGTTTGAGCGTGAGCGGCGCAAATCGCCGGCGCGCATAAGACGGCAACGAGTGATAAAGAAAATAGAGATTTCATCGCTTCCTCCAGCGAGTTCATGACGGATAGCCGCAGCGCATCTCGTGTGCGAATAGGCGCACGAAATGCACTAAGGCCACACTTCAGCCTGCGAAGGAAGGAGTTCTAGATGCGGAGGATTGAGTGCCCGCCTGGCGAGGGATCAGGAGGCGGCGCCTCAAGAGCAAGCCGGCCCGGGGAGGCAAAGGCATCGCCCAACAATGGGCTTTTCTGGTGGGGAAAAAAGACGGATGTTGGCGCGGAAGCCTGCGGAGCTTTGGGAGTCATCGCGGCGTTTCCGGACCGTGGCTGGCCGCATGTGCCCGCCTCGCCCATGCCGCGCATCGGACAATTGCACATCATCGCGCGGCAGCAGGGCTGCAGCCCGGCCCCCGAAGCGGTGAGCAGACAGGCGGACGCTGGAGGTGCGGCGCAAAGCAGCGCAGCCATCAGCATCAACAACGCGCCTTTTCTGCTCCCATTCACGCTGAACACCCTCATTCTCAACTTAGCATTTCCTAACAGCTCGTGTCGAGACTGACTACCTACGGGATTAGTCTGCGGGCCGATGGAGGACTATCCTCGCAGCCTGCGGAAATTCGATCAGCATTTTGGAACGATAAGGATTGCCGGAGGTGCTTGCGGCAATTACACCGGCCGGCGAAGGTCCGGAGGGCTGTCAGGCATAACTACTCACCGCTGCATGGCGGCCTCCTCGCTCGCGTACGGCGCGCTCCACGTAGCCGCTCGCGCGCAGAGCCTCAAGGGGGTCGGCGGGTAGGCCGCGGGCCGCGCGCCACGACAGCGCCAGCGGGCGCACATCGCGCCAGAATGCGCCGCGAAACAGCTCTTCTGCCGCCACCAGATCACAGCTTTGTTGTAGATCCGCCAAGCGTTCACGGTCCACAAGAGCGGCCTTGAGATAGAGTTCCTGCGCTGTCACCACGGTCTGCACCATGGCCTCGATTTTGCCCTTCAGGTTATGGCTCTGGTCGATCATGTAGGCCACCCCTCCGAGGCTTGATTCTTTGGACTGGCTGCTGTGCAGCTCGTGAAAGATGCGGAAGACCTGATAGGGATCGATGGAGCCCAGGGTCAAGTCGTCGTCGGCGTAGCGGCGGTCGTTGAAGTGGAAGCCGCCGAGAATTCCGAGATATAGAAGCCAGGCAACGACCTGTTCGATGTTCTGGCCGGAGTAGTGATGGCCGGTGTCAACGAGGACGCAAGCCTTCGGGCCGGCCTTATGAGCGAGATAAGCGGCCATTCCCCAGTCGGCAATGTCGGTGTGATAGAAGGCCGGCTCGAAGGGCTTGTATTCAATGAGCAATCGCTGATCGTCAGCCAGGTGATCATGCGCAGCGCAGAGCGCCTCCTCGAGCCAGCCGATGCGCTTGGGGATGCTCTGCGTGCCGGGATAGTTCGATCCGTCGGCCAGCCACAGCGAGATGTCGCGCGCGCCCAACGCTTTGGCGATCTCGATGGAGTCGAGCAGGTGCTGGAGCGCCCGCTCGCGGATGGCCTGGGAGGGGTTCGCCAACGAGCCGTATTTGTACTCTTGATCTTGAAACAGGGTGGGATTGATCGATCCTGACCGGATGCCGAAGCGCCGCTCCAGCGCACGCACCGCAGCCACATCGCGCAGGCCGTTGGGTAGATCCCACAGGACGTGCAGGGCCAAGGTAGGCGTCGCGCCGGTCAGCCGGTTCACCTCAGCCGCGTCGGCGAACTTCTCCTCGATGGTCGAGGCAGCCGCCGGCTGCACAAACTTGCCAAAGCGCGTGCCGGTGTTGGCGAATCCCCACGATGGAATCTCGATCCGGAGAGCATCCAGCGCCTGAAAGGCCAGGTCGCCGATTGCGGATTCAGAAAGCGTCATCGCATCTCCTTTGCCAGCTTGTTTTGCCCAGCCTCAATGTACTGCCGGCTCCTTGCCCCGGTCATCCGCCAGGATGACGTTCAGAAAACGCGGCCCGTGCACGCCCTGGATGCGCGTCATCTCAATGTCCGCGGTTGCGCTCGGCCCCGAAATCCAGGTTACGAGCGCGGGCGGCTGCGGGCAGCGGTCGAAGTACTCGGGCAATGTCTCCACCACCTGGCTCGCCTTCAAGATGCACAGGTGCCAGTCGGGAAGCAAGGTCAGCATCCTGCGTCCCTCGCTGGCGGAATGGTGCAGCACAATGGTTCCCGAATCGGCGATTCCACAGAACGCTGCGGTCATCACGCCCTCGGCCTGCTCGATCTCGCCGATTTGCAGTCCGTGGTCAAATGAGCACTCAAATCCTTTGATCTTGTTCGCTACCTCAACGCGCCATGCAACCGGAATCCCCGGAGGCGCCACAAAGATGCGTCTTCCGCTGGCCGCGATCTGCTGCGTGATCGCCGCCGCCAGCTCCTCCGGCTTGCACACGGCGACTTCGGCTCCGTATTCCCGCAGACGCTCCGCCATCAATGCCATGCGAGCTTCGGCGCTGAGCCTGCCTGAGCGGGCATACCGGCGCGGGATCGCCGCATCCGCGCCGGCGAGTTCCTGCGCGTCTTTGGCTGCGGGCTGCGGATCTGCCGCCGCGAAATTCCTCGCTGCGGCACGGATGCGCCCCAGAACCCGTTCCCGTGAATCAATGATCCCGCTCACTGCCCCTCGCCCCCTAATGCCTAATGCCTATTGCCTATTGCCTGCCTTCTCCCCGTCCACCAGGCATGAAACGTCTGCCGCGGCAAGCCGCGCAGATCGCGCGTTTGGGTCCATTTTGCACCCACGCCGGGAAGCCGGTGAATCCACCCATCCTTGCCGGTGAAGAAACGCAGCCCGATCCGTCCCGCCCATTGCGCCGCGTGAAACAGCCACGCCCGCGAAAAAAGCAGATTCGCAACCCGCAGCCCGATGTACAACGGATCGAAGATACGCCGCGCTTGCCGCCGCTCTTGGTCCGTCACCCGCGCGCGCAGCTCCAGCAGCACCTCGGGAATGTTGATCTTTACCGGGCACACCTCGTAGCACGCGCCGCACAGCGACGAGGCGTAGGGCAGCGACTGCGCGTGCTGCATCTGCTCCAGTTGCGGCGTCAGGATGGCGCCGATGGGGCCTGGATATACCGATCCATAGGCGTGGCCTCCCGTCTGCCGGTACACCGGGCAGGCATTCATGCACGCCGCGCAGCGAATGCACTTGAGCGTCTGCCGCCCCGTGCGCCGCGCCAGAATGGATGAGCGTCCGTTGTCGAGCAGCACCACGTGAAATCGCTGCGGCCCGTCGTCCGCGCGCACGCCCGTCCACAGCGACGTATACGGATTCATGCGCTCGCCGGTCGCCGAGCGAGCCAGCAGTTGCAGCATCACTTCGAGGTCAGCGAACCGCGGCAGCACCTTTTCGATCCCGGCCAGCGTAATCAGCGTGCGCGGCAGCGTCAGGCACATGCGCCCGTTGCCCTCTGACTCCACCACCACCACCGCGCCGGTTTCCGCAATCAAAAAATTCGCGCCGCTGATCGCCATGGGCACGGTCAGGAACTTCCGCCGCAAAAAGCCGCGCGCCGCAGCCGTCAGCGCTTGCGGATCGTCGGAGAGATCCTCGATTCCCATGCGCCGCGCGAAGACCTCCCGCACCTGGCTGCGATTTACGTGCAGCGCAGGCACCACGATGTGCGAGGGCTCGCCTTTGCCAAGCTGCAAAATGATCTCCGCCAAATCCGTCTCGTGCGCGCGGATCCCCGCGGCTTCGAGAAAGGGATTCAACTGAATCTCGGCCGAGGTCATGGTCTTGATCTTGATGACCTCCTCGGCCTTCTCCTCGCGCAGAATCTCCAGAATGATGCGCCGCGCCTCGGCCGCGTCGGCCGCCCAGTGCACCGTTCCCCCGGCCGCTGTGCACCGCTCCTCAAACTGTTTGAGGTACGCGCCCAGATGATCGAGCGCCTCCTCCTTAATCCGGGAGGCGGCCGAACGCAGTTCCTGCCAGTCGGTCTTCTCCGCCACCAACAGCGCGCGCTTCGCCTGAATCACATCAGTGGCGTGCGCCACGTTCTTGCGTAGTTGCGGATCGCGCAGCACCGTCAGCGCCGCCGCCGGAAACGGCGGCGCATGAGCCGGATCGAGGATGGCCCGATCGTCCAACTGGCCGCCTGGCGCGCTCATGGGCTCACCTCAGCCGGCTGCTCCTGCGTGCTCGCCAAAATCTGCGCGATGTGGATCGTTCGCATCCCTGCATACTGCCGGTGCATGGCCCCGCTCAGGTGCATCAGGCAGCTATTGTCCAGCGCGGTGCAGAACTCGGCGCCCGTTTCCAGCACGTCGAGCAACTTCACCGCCAGCATGGCCGAGGAAACCTCGCCATTCTTCACGCTGAACGTTCCGCCGAAGCCGCAGCAGCGGTCCAGGTTCTCGAGCGGCGCCAGCTCCAGGCCGCGCACTTTTTTCAGCAGCCTTACGGGCCGGTCGCCGGCGTGAAGACCGCGCAGCGCGTGGCAGCTCGCGTGGTACGTTACGCGATGCGGGAAATACGCCCCCACATCCTCCACCCCGAGTTTTTCTACCAGAAACTCGGTCAGCTCGTAGACCCTCGGCAGCAGCGCCGCAAACTGCTTCCGCTGCTCCTCGTTGCCCAGTTCCTCCATCAGGCCGGGGTATTGGTCGCGGATCATGGCCACGCACGACGACGACGGGATCACCACTGTCTCCGCGTCCTGGTAGAGCCGCACCAGCCGCTTGGCCTGGCTGAAGGCCTCGCCCCGGAAGCCCGTGTTCGCGTGCATCTGCCCGCAGCAGGTCTGCCGGCTCAGGAACTCGACCTCAACCCCCAGCCGTTCCAGCAGGCTCACCACCGCGCGGCCCGTCTCAGGAAAAAGCGTGTCGTTATAACAAGTTACGAAGAGAGAGACGCGCACGTTAACCCTTCGCTCAAGGAGCAATAAACCGCAGCCAGAATATACGATACGAAATAGAGTGTCTATTGGAATGCCGTTGCAGGCGCGCTTCCGCGCCCGTCAATCGTATTTCTGACGGCCCCTTTTGGTTATCTAACTCTTGCGGTCCGTTCGCGCCGCGGCCGTCGCATTGGCGCGTCGTCAGCGGGGCGTCAACGTCACCCGTCTTTCCTCGTCTAATCCTCTAAAGCGCCGCAACTTAGGTCACCTTTCCGTGGCGCGGAGCATTGACCCTCTGAGCCGCGTCTCCTTATCGGTGCTAGAATCTCTTCAACTTAGACCGTGCACGATGCGCAGCCACGATGCAGGGCCGGAGCTTTCTATACCGCTGATGTCCGCACATTACGAGATCGAAATCAGTAGGCGTTCCGCAGCGCCACAGCCAGGAGCGTTAGGAGACGCCTATTCACTACCTCGGCCTGAATCGCGCCGGAGGGTCAACGTGCCGGCATTTTTGCGGCATTTTACAGATTGATCGGCAACTTTCCCCCTATAAGGGGGTTGTTTCCGAAGAAAGGTTTGAGGAAGCCCATCATGTCTCAACCGCGTTCCCTCCCCCTGTGCATGTTGGCCGGCGCGCTGCTTTGCTCTATGGCGGCCGCGCAGACAGCCGCGCCCAATGTCCGCATCGCAACCCCCATCGATGAGAGCCAATTGGTGACGCTGAAGGGCGACGTCAATCCCGCCGCCATCGCCAAGAACGACCGCGGTCCTGTGAGCCCATCGCTGGCTTTGCCCGATCTGACCCTGGTGCTCAGCCGCAGCCCGGAGCAGCAGGCGGCCTTCGACGCTTTCGTGCAGAGCCAGTACGACCCCGGCTCGCCCAATTACCATCGCTGGCTCACGTCCCAGCAGATCGGCGAGCGTTTCGGGCCCTCCGAGGCCGACATCACGACCATCTGCAACTGGCTCGCCTCGCAGGGATTCACCGTCAAGAACATCCCGCCGGACCGCATGACCATCCGCTTCAGCGGCACGGCAGGCGAGGCGGAAGCGGCCTTCCATACGGAGATTCACAATCTGTCGGTAAATGGCGTTCCGCACTTCGCTAACATGACCAATCCGCAGATTCCCGCGGCGCTGGCGCCGGTGGTGGTGGGCGTGAAGGCGCTGCACAACTTCCTGCCTCAGCCCCAGCACGTACTTGGCAGCCTGGTGCGGTTTAACCCCAAATTGGGGGGCTGGCAGCGGATCGCAAGCTCCACATCCGCCAGTTCCCCGGGAATCGGCGTCAGACTGCCCATCGGCGGGCCGGCGGCTGCGGGTAAACCGGCGCTCAACTTTACCCGGACGCGCCCTGAGTTCGGCATTAACGTTGGCAGTGGCACGAGCGCCTACCTCGAAGAGGACGTAACCCCCTACGACTTTGCCACCATCTACAACGTGCTGCCGCTATGGAACGCCGGCATCAACGGCACGGGAGAGACCATCGCCATCGCCGGAACCAGCCTTATCTGCGCCGGCAACTCAAGTTTCCCTTCTGGTGACTCCGGTTCGGCCTGCAATAGCGCCAATGACGTGGCTACCTACCGCAGCGCCTTCGGCCTGCCCGCCTACACCAGTTCCAACGCGCCCAAGCAAATCGACACTGGCGCAGGTCCCGCGGCAACCGTTTGCACCAGCACAAGTTCCACTGCCGTTTGCGGTATCGGCGATCTGCAAGAGAACTCGCTGGATGTGGAGGTTGCCGGCGCGGTGGCTCCCGGCGCGCAGATCGACCTTGTCGTGACTGGCCAAAATTCCAGCGGAAGCATCGATACGGTCTACGATTCGGCGCAATATGTGGTTGAAAACGATACGGCAAAGATTCTCAACGTGAGCTATGGAGGGTGCGAGCTGGCCCAGGGCACCGCGGGCAACGTTGCCATCTACGACCTATGGCAGTCAGCGGCGTCAGAGGGGATTTCAGTCACCGTGGCCGCGGGTGACTCGGGCTCGCCCGATTGCGACGACGGCATGGACGCATCTTACGGCAATCCCTATCTTGCGCAGTATGGGCTTTCGGTGAGCGGCCTGGCGTCTACGCCCTATAACGTAGCCGTGGGCGGCACAGACTTCAGTTGGTGCCAGCCCTACTACAACTCCAGTGGAAATTTCGAGGGCTGCCCGGATTCGAGCACCAGCCAGGGTTCGCCGGCCTATTGGAACACCAGCAACAACACCTCCAGCGAAGCCGGAGAAAGCGCCGCCGGTTACGTGCCCGAAACGCCCTGGAACGACACTTGCATGAACCCCATCAATGCACGATACCTCGATACTCTCCTGTCCGCTTCTGGAGAGGACTCGAATTACAGCGTCAACCCGACGACTCCCGAGGAGACGTGCGCCATCCTCTATAAATATTGGTCCTATTTTGATAGCGACTTTGAAAACTCCGGCAACAGTGATCCGTACTTTGAGCTCTACGTCGATACCGTGGGCGGCAGCGGCGGCACAAGCAACTGCGTCGTCAGCAGCGGCGGGTCAAGCACCACTTTCGGGACTTGCACCAGCGGTTCCACTTCCACCGGAGCGGCGAACGGCTCTATCCCGCTGACTGATGATGGCTGGCCATCGCCTGCGTGGCAGTACCAATCCGGCGTTACCGGAACCAGCAACCTCACCCAGCGCGCAGTCCCCGACGTCAGCTTTTTTGCCGGCAATGGCAATCTTGGCAGCGCCACGCTGATCTGCGTCTCGCTGGCGGGCAGTTGTGTGACCTCGGTGACATCCAATGAGACCACCCAGCCCATCGCGCAGGAGATCGGCGGAACTTCAGTGGGTACGCCGGAGATGGCCGGCGTGATGGCGCTGGTCGACCAGAAGGCAGACACTCCGCAGGGGCAGGGCAATCCCAACCCCGCGCTCTACAAGCTGGCCAGCGAGGAAGATTACGCAAATTGCAGTGCGGAAACGGTCAAAAACTCCAGCAATTGCTACTTCCAGGACATCGATAGCGGCCCAACGGCGGCCAGCGGCTCGCCGGCGTACCCCACGGCGCAGACCAACTCCATGCCCTGCGATCTGAATAATTCGCCGGAGGGCGGCGATAATAGCTCGACCGGCGCGGGTTCCGCCGGCACTACCTCCCCAAATTGCACGGCCCTCAACTCCGGCGACGCCACGATCGGCGTGGGCACGCTGGTCACCACTCAAGGAGGAAGCACCCCGGCCTACAACTCCGCCACAGGTTACGACCTGGCCACCGGGCTGGGGTCGCTGAACGTGGCCAACGTAGTGAACGCCCCTGGCAATGTCTGGGTAGGCAGCGGGACGCCGGTGACGGGAAACGCTACGGCCACGGTGACGGTAACGCCGGCGCTTACCAGCATCTCGTCCAACCAGAGCCTGAGCGTGGTAGTAACGGTTAGCGGTTCCAGCGGAACTCCGACCGGGACGGTGACGCTCTCCGGCGGCGGCTACAGCTCGGGAGCAGAGACACTTTCGAGTGGCAGCTACACCTTTACGATCTCCGCCGATACCTTCACCAGCGGTGGAAGCGTGACCTTGACGGCGAATTATAGCGGCGACAGCACCTACGCCGCGGCGAGCGGCACGGCGGCAGTGACAGTGACTTACGTGTCGGCAGGCACCTACTCGCTGTCGGCAACTACGCCCGCCGCTGTGTACCCTGGCGGGACCGCAATCTCCACGATTACCGGAAACAAGAGCAGCACTGGTTACTCAGGCACGGTGACTCTGAGCTCTTGCACGCTGACTTCTGAACCCTCCAACTACAGCACCAGCGCACCCGTCAGCTGCTCCGTCTCGGGGACCATCACCTACACTTCCGGGACGCCGAGCGGCAGCGCCACGGCGACGGTGACTACGACTGCGACTACCGTTGGCGCTCTCACTTATCCCAAAGCAGGTCACGGCAAGGGCTGGCTGGGCGCAGGCGGCGGAGCGATGCTGGCATTCCTTGTCTTCCTGGGCATTCCGTCGCGCCGGCGGTACTGGCGGTCGCTGCTGGGCCTGGTGGTGTTGATGGCGGCGCTGGGTGGCCTCTCAGCCTGCGGCAGCGGCGGCGGTGGCAGTAGCACGGGGAACAACATCCCTGGAACCGCGGCCGGACCCTATACCTTTACGGTGACCAGCTCGGGGACCCCTCCGGTCACGCCCGCGCCCACCGTTCAATTTTCACTGACAGTGAATTAAAGCAGGCTTCAAAAACCGCACCGGGCCTTCCCCGTGGGGGAGGGCCCTTCTTTTTGGGCGCTGCGTGGCGTTGAGGCAGAAGTGCGCTTCGGCGCGGCTTTTCTCGCATGCGCTCAAGCTGATATGCTGCGAGGGCTGGGAAAAACGATTTATGAAACGGAGAGTAGCGGTATGTGGTTTTTAGGGATGGATGTGGGCACGGGCGGAACGCGGGCGGTTGTCCTGGATGCGGCCGGCAAGCTGGTCGCGGGCGCGTCGAGCGAACATGCGCCCTTTCGCGCCGAGCATCCGGGTTGGGCGGAGCAAGACCCCGAAGACTGGTGGCGCGCGGCGCAGGAGGCGATTCGCGGGGCGCTCAAGGCCGCCCCCGAACCCAAGCAACCGATCGCTGCCATTGCCCTCACCGGGCAGATGCACGGCGCGGTGCTGCTCGACGAAAACGGCGCGGTGCTCAGGCCCTCGCTGATCTGGTGTGACACGCGCACGCAGCCTGAGTGTGACTGGCTGACGGAAAAAATCGGCTACCAGCGGCTGATCGAGCTTACCTGCAACCCGGCGCTGCCCAACTTCACGCTTACCAAACTGCTGTGGGTCAAGCGCCATCAGCCGGAGATCTTCGCCAAAACGCGGCACGTGATGTGCCCCAAAGATTACGTCCGCTACCGGCTGACGGGCGAGTTCGCCATCGACGTGCAGGAGGCCAGCGGAACGCTGCTTTTGGACGTGACGCACCGGCGCTGGTCGCGCGAGGTGGCCGAGGCGGCGGGAGTTCCCGAGAGCTGGCTGCCCAAGGTGTACGAGTCACCGGAGATTTGCGCGCGGGTGAGCGAAACGGCAGCGGGGCTGACAGGGTTGAAGGCGGGAACGCCGGTGGCGGCGGGCGCTGGCGATCAGGGCGCGGGCGCGGTGGGGATGGGAATACTGCAGCCAGGGTCGGTGTCGGCGACCATCGGGACTTCGGGCGTCGTCTTCGCGGCTACGGCCGAGCCCACCAGGGATCCGAAGGGCCGGCTGCACACCTTTTGCCACGCTGTACCGGGCCTTTGGCACGTGATGGGCGTAACCCAGGGCGCGGGTTTGAGCCTGCACTGGCTGCGCGAGACCTTCTTCAACGGGCAGGGCTACGACGCGCTCAGCGAGGCCGCGGCCAAAGTTGCGGCCGGCAGCGACGGCCTGATGTGGGCGCCGTATCAGTTAGGCGAGCGCACGCCGCATCTCGATCCCACGGTGCGCGCGGCCTTTGCCGGCATCGGCGTCGAGCATCGCGCAGCCCACTTTGTGCGCGCCGTGCTTGAGGGAGTAGCCTACTCGCTCGAAGACACGTTTACGTTATTCGCCGAGCTGGGGATTCCCGTCACCGCCATACGTCTCGGCGGCGGCGGGGCGCGCGGGGCGCTGTGGCGGCGCATTCAGGCCGGCATCTACGGACGCGCGGTGGAGGTGCTCAAGGCCGAGGAGGGCGGCGCATTCGGCTGCGCGCTGATGGCCGGAGTGGGCGTGGACCACTGGGCCAGCCTCGACGCGGCTTGCGGGCAGGCGATTGAGGTGGCCGCGCGGATCGAGCCGGAGGCGGCGGAAGCGGCGGCCTATAAAAATGGATACGCGCAGTGGCGAAAGCTGTATCCGGCGCTGAGGAGTTTGCGCTAACCGCCGCGCGCCAGGCCCGAGTTGACGGAAGGCGCCGGTGACGCGCAGCGCGCGGGATCGCCGCGACTACGGCTTGGCGCTCACGTAAGCCGGGTTGATGGCGCGGCGGACAACGGCGGCAAAGCTCTGCCATGGGCAGGACATATCCTGGCCGCTGCAACCGGGAACGAAGATGGGCAAACGCAGCGGAGGATGGGCGGGAGTGAGCGTTTGCGCCTGGCGCATCTGTTCGAGGGTCTGGGCGGTGTAGTAGACGCGCACGAAATGCTCGCCGCGGGAAGAGCGCCAAAGCTCGAAGATGAGCGCGCCGCCGGGTGCGGTGTCGTTGACGCGGCCATCGACGATCCAGTCGAGGCCAAGAGAGCCGGAGACGGTAGCGATGTTGGTGTCGTGGCCGGAGAGGATGAGCAGGCGGTCGCCGGGCCGGCCGGGCGCGCCCGCGACGGCTTTGCCGGCGACGCTCTGCTCCATGGCCAGGAGGATGTGGTCGAGCAGGTTGGAGGCGTACATGCGGGCGATGGCGGGTGTGCGGTAGCGGTACCGCCAGAAGGCGGTGTCGAGTTGCATGAGGTAGCGCAAGGTGGCGCCGTTTACGCATCCCCAGCCAGTGTCTGCGGCGTTCATGCCCTGGGTGTATTCGAGGAGCATATCTTCGACGATGGTGGAGGCGGCGCTCACCGGTCCACGCAGATCAACGGGATACGCACCTGAACCTGGATGGATGGCGGCGGGGATGGAGAGAATCGAAAGGCGCTTTTGATTGGCGGACCTCGTGCGTCCGCATCCAGCGAGGACGTGATCGAGGGCTTCCAATTGCGGGCGGTAAGCCGCGGTGAGGTTGTTGGGATTGCCGCCGATGCGCCCGGCGATGGACGCGGCGGCCAGAGCATAATCGGGACGGACGGCGCCGGCGCCGAGCGGATCGAAGAGCGGGTCGTGCGCGCCCTGGGGCAACGCATGCACAGCGATGGTGCAGCCCGGAAACATGCCTTGGGCAAGGGCCTGCCCCGTGAGGCGCGTGCGCTGGTCAGAGTCGGCAAGGATGGCGACGCGCGCGGCGCCGG
Organism: Acidobacteriota bacterium; assembly: GCA_021800255.1. Lineage (GTDB taxonomy): Bacteria > Acidobacteriota > Terriglobia > Terriglobales > Acidobacteriaceae > Telmatobacter. The sequence goes on along the minus strand of JAJYZC010000005.1, from coordinate 62,708 downwards.
CGCAGCCGGAGGGAGCGAACAAGCCCTCATCGGAGAGCTGGATGCGATCCCACGCGCCGAAGAGCTTCATCAATCGGAAGCCGTGCGCGGTCAGATAGCCAGGCGGCACATTCCAGTGCGGCCAGGGCGCGGCAGCGTACTTGGCGTAGGGGTCCGGCCTGCCGATGAACGAGCGCACGCCGTGGCGGCTGAGCAGCACAACGAACTGGAGATGTGCGCCCTGGCTGCCGGCGCGGGCCGATGAATTTTGCGCAGCAAGCGCCGCGGACGAAGGCAAAAGACCGAGAACAACGAGGAGAAAAAGCCGCCGCGCAGCGTAAATAGTCATCATAAACCCCCAAGGATTGAGTGTACGGAATTCAAGCGGGCAAAAAACGCGGCGGCCGAAGCCGCCGCGCGTAGCTGAAGCATTGTGTCCAGGTTAGAAGGTGAAGCGGCCCACGATTTCAATCTCCCGCGGCGTGTAAAGGAAACCGCTGTTGTTGGAGGCGTCGCGCACCATGAAATCTTTCGCGCCTTGGCCGTTTACGCCTGTGTATTCCAGATTACTTCCTGACACATAGTACAGGTAGGTGGCCTCATAACCGGTCGTATTCTGATGATTGGCCAGGTTGTATGCATTGAGACTGAGTTCCAGGTTACGGCCGCCCTCGAATGCTACGTCCTTTTGCACGCGGGCATCGTCTACGATCTGCCGCGGGAAGCGATAGGTGTTGACGCCGATCTGGGGGATGACCGTGCTGCCGCTGGAGCCGTTCAGATCGTTGAGGATGCCGTTGCCGGCATAGCCGGCGACGCCCGCCGTAAAGGGCAGGCCGTTCTGCATCTGGAAGCTGTCATCGAGACTCCAGCCGTTGGCCAGCCATTTGAGCTGATTCCTGGCGTTCATGCCGGGAAAGTTGTAGAGCGCATAAGCGACAAACCGGTTGGGAACGTCCCAGTCGGAGTTGCCGTAGTTAGCGCGCGCATCGCCGTAAGGGTTATACCAGTTGTTGTAGGTTCCTTCCGTGTTAGCCTGCTGCGAAAAATCCAGCGCGTGCGACCAGGTGTAGTTGGCGTCGAACTGGATATTGTGCAACGAGCGGTTGAGAATCTCGGCGACGAACGCATTGTAATTCGAGTTGATGTTGCTGACCATCTCGCCGATTGCATCGTAATCCAAGGCCGCCGAACCGGTGCCATTGGTAGATTGGAGCTCCGGGTTGCCGGTGTTGCCGAAGGCGGTAAAGACCGGAACGGTGATCGTCGAACCGTTTGCACCCAACGGTCCCACGCCGTTGGCGTCATCAGTGACCGTGAGCGTCGTAGGTGTGGTGGTGGGATTGAGGTTGACGTCGAGGAAGTTGGTCAGGTCGCGGCCCAAGGCCCCCAGATAGCTCAACTGGACGACCGTTCCCCTGCCGACTGCCTGCTGCAGCGAAAGGTCGAACTCCTGCACCTCAGGCATCTTCAAATTGGGCGCCAAGAAGTAGGATTCAGGCTTGCCGCCCGCGGCGCCGGAGGTTTCGATAGCCGGATAGACCGGCGGGCCGGAGTAGCTGGTTTTCCATACCTCGGTGTACTGCCCGTTGGGGCTGCCAACGTCCAGCCGGGCGTTCTCGAGATTGCCATTGGTGAGGAGGCCGTAATACAGGCCCCAGCCGCCGTGCAACACCGTTTTGCCGGTTCCAAAGACATTGTATGCAAACCCAATGCGGGGCCCGAAGGCAGTGTTCTCGCTGGGATTATTGAGCAGGCCCTTATAGGGTACGTAGCTGCCGGTAGGCGTGGTGAGGTCGGAGGACGGACCGGGCAGGGATTCTTTATCCCAGCGCAGGCCCAAATCCAGAGTCAGGCGCGGAGTGAACTTCCAGTCGTCTTGGATAAAGAGGCCGGAATTCAAAGTGGCGATGGCGTAGACCGGGGGGCCGAATCCCTGCGTGAATTCATAGAAGCAAGGATAGTCGCCTTGTACGTTCTGATAACCGCTCTTGTAGAACGCGTTCTCTGAGGCGTACTTGTCGCAACCGACCGGGTTAGTGCTTGAAGGAGTAACACCGTTCCTGAAGTTGATCAGGTCGTTAAAGTAGTTGCCGTCCCAGTCATAGTCGAAAATGCCGTTGCTGGCGTAGGTGTTGTTCATCAGATCGTAGTTGTGCACGAATTCAGCGCCGAAGGTCAGGCTGTGATTGCCCTTGTTCCAGTACATGATGTCGTTGATCTGCCATTTGTACTCCAGAGGATAGGCCTTGCGATAGGAATAGTACGGCGAGCCGAATGTGACGCCGTCCTCATACTCCTGAACCTCGGGAATGTTGCCGCTGTGGTTGTCTACGTCTGTGAGGGTGTAGGGTGTGTAAGGCTCCTGGCCCTCGTCGTCGAGCTCGCGGCTGTACTGGTAGAGCGCCTCGTTGCTGAGGTTAGGGGTGAGCATGGTGTTGAGCGTGGCCACGCCGTAATCCAGCTTGACGAAATCGGTGCCGTTGGTGTCCCGCGCATAGTGGTCCGTCGAATTCGTTTGCACGCCGCCGGGCGAATCCCAGCGCAGGCGATTGGCGAGGAGGCTCAAATGATTCCTTTGGTTGATCTGCCAGTCGAGCTTGGGCATGTTGATTTCCTGGTAGCCGAAGCGCGGCGATTCTCCGATGTCGCTGACAATACCGGGATCGGTCCAGGAGAGTGCCTGCGCGCCCGGATAATTCGACATGACCACATTGGCAGTGCCCTGGGTGAGGACGGCCCAGTCATAAGCGGCCTGGGTGTAGCTGATTCCCTGGCGCGCCGCCAGCGCGCAGGCGTTGGCGTCGTTGACCGTCGCAGCCGTGCCGCTTAGCTGGCCGTTTTTGGCGTTGCAGGATTCTCCTCCGGTGAGCGTAGGCGCAGGCAAGGTGTAAAAAGCCTGGTTATTGTAGGGGACGCCAATCACGGGAAAGACGTGGGTTTGCTGGTCGTAGGTATAGATCCAGAAGAGCTTGTCCTTAATCAGAGGCCCGCCCATGGTAAAGCCGTAAATCTTGCGCAGGTCCTCCGGTTTAAGGGGGGTAGTGACATTTTGGCCGTTCACAAATTTGGTGATCGTGGAGTAGGGGGTGAAGGCCTCCCAGTTGCTTTCGCGGTCCCAGAAGTAGGCTTGGCCGTGGAGATGGTTGGTTCCACTCCTGGTCACTGAGGTGATGACGCCGCCTGCGGCGTCTCCGTATTGCGTAGAGTAGACGCCGGTATCGACAGCAAACTCGCGCACCACGGCGAACGTGGTTGAATAGGCCTCGCGCGTGCGGCCGCGTTCCTCAGCGAAGAAGGCCTGGTTGTCGTCGGCGCCGTCGATTTCCACGTTGTTCATCAGCGGACTGATGCCGCGCACGCTCACCAGCCCATAGCCGTTGGCGTCTGAGACCACGCCGGGCGTCTCCATGGCCAGAGCAGACCAACGCTTGTTGTTGATAGGAATCGACTGTATGGCGTTGGAGGGCACTTCGGAGGTGAAGGAGGGCGATTCCAGGTTGATCACCGGCGTTTGCGCGGTTACCACCAGCTTGGTGGTGGAAGAGGCCAGCGCCAGGTGCGGCAACAGGCTCGTGGTCTGGCCCACGAACACATCCACCTCGTTGGCGTGGTAGGTGGCGAAGTTGGGTGCGGAGATGGTCACCGAGTAGGTGCCTGGCTCCAACAGCGGAGCCTGGAAGTAGCCTCTGCCGTTGCTGGTCAGCTTGGTTTCCGCGTTGGTTGAATTATTCGTGATGGTGATGGCGGCTCCGGCAATCACTGCTCCCGTCGGATCGGAGACGGTGCCGGCGATGGCTCCCACAACAGCGGTCTGCGCGTTCAGCGCCGCCGGGCCCGCGAACACGGCCAATGCGAGAAGTGCGAGAACCAGAATACTCAAGCGTATGCGATTCAAGGTCATTACGGCCCTCCCTAATGGTTACAACTGCTGCGTTGATGGAAAGCGGCGCTCCCGGCAATCTTTTTCTGTAGAGCAGCGCCAGAACCGAACCGTAGGGGATGATTGCGGCCGGCTGAGGCCGGTCCAAGGGCAAAGAAAGACCCTGTGACCACCGCGCCGGTGATTTCCCCAAGTTGTGAGATTACAAGAACAGGATGCGCGCGCCGATGAATTTTAGGTGAACTGCACGAGCACGCTGCCTGCGCCTGGGAGCAGCGAACTGAACCCCTACGATGCCGCAGCGTTCTTCGGCGGGCAGAACGGGAATTCTGATCACTCAATATTCGTTTTAGGCCCTCTGCGTTCATGCCCTCACACAGATCTGAAGCAACCAACCCGCGCCGCAATCTTCCACACAGTGCGGCCGTCTGCTGGCGCTAACGCATTTTCGGAAATACTGTAGTCCGAAGGCACATACTCAAGTCGCCGCAACCCTACAGCGTGTTTCATAAACCCAATGCGGATGGTTCTGTCTCGTGTGGAACCCGGCAACAAGCCGGGTTCCAGAAGCTTGGCCTGCCACAACGGCCATTTATGAAACACGCTCTAAGAAGCTGCACCTTGAAAATCAATCTCAACAGGACTTCACCAGCTCCAAAAATGCTGTAAAACGCGCTCCGGTTCATCAAGCGAACTGCCGGCAACGCTCCTACGCATCGCACCGGAACTTCTTCAAATACCAAATGCCCAGCCGTCAAAACGGCGGCTGGGAGCGCGGCATTGGCCGGTTTTCTCTGCTTAGGAGCCTACATCCTAACTCGCCGCCGCAGTATTTTCAAGGGGATTTTGACTATACGCAATTGCATTTGCATCTATGATTGTGGAAAAACAGGGCAAAACCAGGAAATCCCGGCAAAACCGCACCTCCGAGCTCTGACCTCTCATCAGGCTTTTCCGATGAGGAGATGAGGAACCATGGGGCGGCATCTCCCTCACGCAAATGGCTTCAAGCGCGCTCTTTGAGAGCGCACGTGAACGCCGCCGGCGCTTCAATGGCCGCTGCCGATGCCCCACTGGAGGAGCAGGCCGGTGCGGAAGTTCACCGGCAGGCTGGGGTAGCCGATGGGCGCGATATACCGCTCGCCGAACAGATTGTCTGTTTGCGCATAGATGCCGAGCCAGGAGTTCAACTGATAGCTGCCGCCCACATCGGCCTGGGTGTAGCCGTGATCGAGATTGCGGTTGGGCAGGAGCAGGCTGTTGGGGTTGGCGCCGTATGCGTCGCCGGCCAAAAAATCCGAATCATCGGAGCGGCTGACAAAGGCGGAGGTGAACTCCGCCGTCACCCGTTTGGCTGCGTAGGTGGCCGTGAAGTAGCCGGTGTGCGGTGGACGCCGGAAGGGGCGCGCACCCTGGAGCGGCGAGACCTCGCCGATAGGAATGCCCTTATACGTGGGAATGGGGCCGAGCAGGGCCAGGTCGTCGTTGGTGAACGAGCGCTGCACCACCGCATCCAGATAGGTGTAGCCGCCGCGCAGAAAAATGTTCCGCCCCAGTCCGCTCTCTACGCTGGTTTCCACGCCCAGCGCACGATACGCCTCGCTATTGATGCTCAGCTCGTATGCGCCGTTGGCCTGCAAGAACTGCTCCAGTTGATTCTGCTGGGCCGGCGTCAGATTGGGCAGAAGCTCCGGCACCAGATCCAGGCCGACGTATTCGATCTGGCTTCCGAATTCGTTGTGAAAAAAGTTGCTCTTGAAGATTACGCGCTGGTTCAGGAAGTCCTGCTCTACCCCGCCTTCGTAGGTGCGCACGGCAGGCGCGGCCAGCGGCATGATGTGCAACTGTTGGATAGTGCTCTGGCCGCCGTTCGTCGCCAGGAAGTTGTAGAGCGAATAGAACTGGTCGGTCAGTGAGGGCTCGCGCACCGCCTCGCCATAGTTGAACAGCACGCGCGTGCCGCTCAGGATTCCGCGGCGCGGGCGAAGAACGTAATAGGAGAGCCCGGCGCGCGGGGGCGTTTGTGTGCCGAAGAGCGAGTATCGCTCCAAATCGCCGGCAAGGGTGTAGAAGAGGCGCTGCTTGAATCCGCCGTGCACCTCCGCCAGGTAGTCGTAGTTGCTGCGCTCCACCGGAGTGTAGGTCGAGCTGCCGGGTTCGGCGCCGCGTTCGTTCTCGTACTGAAAGCCGATGAGGGCGCTCAGGTACGGCGTGATGGTGACGCCGCCCCGGTACACAATCTGATCGCGGTTGTTGACCAACTGATAGCCTTGCGGATAGGTTCCCGCGTAGTCCAGCAGCGCCCGTCCGGTTACCGAGTAGCCGTTGGCTCCGGTGATGGTCACCGGATAGCCGTAACTATCTCCATAGGCGTCGAAGACACCGCTGCCATCCTGCCGCCAGAGATGATATTGCTCGCGCTTGCGTGTCAGCCCATAGAGCACGGTATTGTGAAAGCTCTGCGTGGTCTGATTTTCTATCGACGCGCTCATAAAAATGTCCTGATCTTTTTCTGTTGCGTCGTCGGTCACGTGATAAAAGTTCCAGGCGTTGGGAACCCCCGTTGCATCCACGCCGGAGTGCAGGGTGACGCGAAGCTGGGTGTTGGTGTTGGGTTGCCAGCCCAGGTTTGCCGCCGTGGTGGCCACGTGATACTCGTCCATGGGCAGATCGTTGGCGGTTTGCAGCCAACTGAAGGCGCCCAGGTAGTCGTATTTGCCGCGAGCCCCAGCCAGTTCGAGCTGCTCGTCCGAGGTGGAGAGGTTGCCGGCATCGCCCTGGAACAGCAGCGAAGGAAAGCTGGTGGTCCCGCGCGGAGTAATCAGGCTCACCACCCCGCTCTCCGCGTCGGCCCCATACAAATCCGAATCCGGCCCGCGATAGACCTCCGCGCTCTCAATGGCCGTGGTGGAAAGCGTGCCGAAATCAAACTGGCCGCCCAGGTCTCCCACGTCCACGCCGTCCAGGGTAACCATATTGTCATCCGAATCGCCGCCGCGGATGAACAGAGAAGCCTGCGCGCCGCGCTGACCATCCTGCGTCACAAAAACGCCAGGCATAAGGCGCAGCGCGCTAACCAAATTGTTGCGTAAGGCCAGATCCAAGGGGCTGAGCACGCTGATGGCGGCGCTGGTCTGCGGCTGCGGCGTCGGCGTTCCGGTGGCCGTCACCACGATCGACTCCCGCACCCACGCTGGCTCCAGCACTACATCGCGCTCCACTGCGTTGAACTGGCCGGCATAGAAATCCGGAGTGTGCAACTGCCGGAAGCCCTTGGCCGAAACCACCAAAAAGAAGCGCCCGCTGGTTCCGGTCAGGATTTGAAAGCTGCCGTTGGGCCCGGAGACGGCCGCGCCCACCACCTTGCCATTGCTGATAAGCGTCACGGCGGCGCCGGCGACCCTGGCGCCAGAGGCGTCGGTGACCACGCCGTGAACGGATGCGGCCGAACAAAGTGCGCTGCAAAAGGCAAGAACGGCGGCCACCAACGCAGCCCCGAACACGCGGCGCCAGGTTACACGCAAACAATTGGAAACAGGCATGATAGCTCCTTCGTTCCCCTCGGAACGCACAAGCGGTCTGGTGCGCCAAAAGCAGTTCCAGGGTTGCTGTATCGCGGAGCCGTTGCTCTGCGGTCGCCGCGATCGATAGAGAGCGGCGACCCCCGCAAGAGCACCACGAGGGCGTTGATATCCCGGAACCGCCGTAGGACCGGTCTCCTGACTTGCGCCTGTTTCGGCCGCCTTCCCAAAGACTTACCCTTCCGGGCTTGCCTCCAGTGGCTTTTACGGCTGAACCCTGCCTTCGTACGGCAACCCAGATACGACGGGCGTCACGGCAGGTGCGCTCACAGTTGCGGGGCAGTGGCGGAGTTTCACCGCCTTCCCGAACATCCTGGCGATTGCTGTGGTGAAGCACGCTCCCCTTGAGGAGTGCGCGTGATGTCATGGAATCAATTTCCATGACATCAATTTTTATAGACGGATTTCCTTCTCCAGTCAAGTGCATTCCTGATCAAAGCTAACGGCGCCACGACTCGCATCCTCGCATCAAAGGAAACACGCTGGCCGGTCAGGAGGTAAAACGGCACGACCGTGCGCGGTCCAGGGTGGCGCCGCAGCCGAGCGGCACAGTCTATTCGCAGCCGCCTTCACGCCTGAAAACGGCGTGGAGTGTCAAGGCGGCATCTTCGTCAATACGTCGAGACAAGAATGGACGTGAACGTATCCTGCGAGGAGTTGATCGGGTCCGTATCGTCCTGGTTATAATCGCCCGCCTTGAAGTAAAAACCTTCGCCGGTCTTGGTCCAGGTTTTGTTATGGGCTTTTGTGTAGGCAATGGCGTTGTAACTGGCGCTATAACATTGACTGTTATAAAGAATGCCCACCGTAACAACTCCCTTGTTCACGTCGATCTCATAGGAAAAGGCCTGTCGTAGCGGAATTGTCAGGCGCGGCAAAGGCAGCACGCCCGGGGTCTCTCCCTTTTGATCGTCGTAGGAGGCATGGATGGTTCCGTCGGAACGATAGTAAAGCTTTATCACTTCACCGTCCGTGCTCGGATCCGAGTGAATTTGCCCGATGATCAGGCCGCTCCCGGCCCTTCCCTGGTTGATGTTGTCTATGCGCAAGGTGGCGTAGAGTGTGCGCTGAGCCGTGCTCAGGCTCCAGTCGCCTTTGGCGTTGATGGTTTGCGCATCGTTGGAGACCTCACGCAACTCTGAGCGCGCAAAGGTCGAATTCGCGGTGGTTGCCGAACCCGGCCCATACGGAGCGTAGAAGGTGACGGATTCGAGCGTTCCGTTATAGCCGCTGCCGCTGTAAGTTGGATAAAAATAGGCCGAGTCGCGGTCCGGGAGGCCATCGATCGGAATCGGGGGGCCGAAGGCCGCCGGAGCGCCAACCGGCAAAGTAAGATACCAAGTCGTGGGATTGAGCACGCTGGCGTTGGTTTGCAGTGCGCGCGGGCAAGTGGGAACTTTTGGGGCAGCCGGTCTGGCCGGGGTAACGGAGGCGCTGCCAAAGGCCGCAGCGTTGGAGCTGCCGTAGGCGGCTAGCTCGGCCAGGCTGGCAAGAACGATACAAAGGATTAGCTTTTTGACCAATTTCTTCTGGGCTCTCCAGCGCCTTGCTGTCTCGTTTTTAGGCGTGCGCCTACGCTGCCTCATCGATCATCGCCATAACCTCGCGCTCGATCTCCGCGGCCAGGGCTTCGGCGCCGCTGAGGCCGGTAGCGCGCAACAGGTCGGTGGGTTTCACGGTGGCGAGGGTGCAGCCTTCGCCGGAGGTGAAGATGGAGATGCGGCAGGGCAGAACTGTGGAGACCCTCATCTCCTTGGTCAGAACCGCCGTGGCGGCCTGCGGATTGCACACATCGAAGACCTTGCACTCGGAGCCGAGATCGATGCCCTTGGACTGGAGCGTTTGCCGGAGATCGTGAACGTGAAGAACTCCGAACTGGTGCCGGGCGGCCGCATCGCGCAGCCGCGCTTCGACCTCCGATGAGGATCGGGAGGAATGCCTGCTGTAGATCACCCAGCCTCCTTGGTTTGGATTTTTTCCAGGTCGGCTTTATCCGCATCTAGCCAGGCCCGGCGCCTGCCGAACATTGGAGATGAACAGAAACTTCACCGGCCTTCTTCCGCTCTGGCGCGCTCAAGCGGCGCGCCGCGCGCGCTTCAGGCCGATATACTCCGCTGTGAACCAACTCAGGCTGAGCAATGTGATGAGTCCGATGATGATCTGTGAGATGACGCAATAGAGACACCAGACCGTCAGCACATACTCCTCGATGAAGGACAGGCGGAGGGCGAAGCCGAGCCCGACGAGCGTAGCCAGAAACAGCAGGAAGCGGTGCCGCCAAAAGGCCAGCGCAGCCAGCGCCAGGTAGCCCACGATGCCAATGACCGCCACCGGGAGGTGTCCCATCATGGCGAAGGGACTGTGGTTCACGACGCCACAATCCCACCTTGCGTTGATGTCGCAGGGTTCGATTCCGGTTGAATAGTGTATGCCATGGTGAAAACTGACATACATGTTGTAGTGTACGCCGAGCGCCAGCACGGAAACCACAACGCCGGCCAGCGCCAGCGCGGGGATAAGATATCGCATAATTTTCACTTGAATCTCCCTTTCAAGAACACAAGATACACCGGCTATCAGCCGGGGTGGCCTTTGTAACGGGCTGCGAGACGCTTGAGCAGCAATCGCCGGCATCGTCTCCGGCGTGTTCGCGACCACAATCGCCATGGAGCCTGCCATGCCTAGTTACCGCACGCGCTCCGGGCACGGAAGATAGTTTACCCTCTGCAAGCAGCCGGAGCGCCGCGTCCGGTAACCAAGCCGGGCACAGTCCAGGCGCGGTTGTGCGCCGCGTGCAGGTTACGCCCAGTTTCTACGCACACCGGACAACCGTGCTGCCGGTCCGCGGGAGGGCGTTTTCCTGGCGGTTGAAGCAATTTACATCTAGTATAAGTGTAAAATACATCTAGGAATGCTGCCCAGAGGAAAATTTTTACTCGTGTAGAGGGAGGGCTTTCGTATTGACGCCCGCCAATTTCAAATCCAAGGCGCGCGCGCCGGGCCTGGGGCAGGGAGGCATACCGCGCCGCTGCAAACAACCGGACCTGGGGCGGCCCTGCACCTGTGCGATGGGCAACGTTTCCCGTTTTATCGAGCCGGTGGTTCTGCGGATACTTAGAGAGAAGAAGGGATCGTACGGCTATGAAATTGCCGATTGCTTAGCGCAATACGCTTTGACCGACGCTACCATCGAGGGTGCGGCCCTCTATCGCACGCTCAGAGCCCTGGAGGCCAATCGCTATGTCTCTTCGAAATGGGAGGCTGGAAGCGGTCCTGCGCGGCGCAAGTACGCTTTGACCCGGAGGGGCATGGCGCATTTGCGCGAATGGACGCATCTGTTGGAAACGCTGGGCGCAGCCATGATCGAATTTGCCCGCTCGATTGAATTCCGCGGGGAGGCTGCGACCGGCGGAAACAAGGATTCCATGCCCCCGGCAGCACGCCTTCCGCTAATACCGAACCGGCAGAGCAGAAAGTGACGATTGGAGATCGCAGACCGGCTTTTCGAACTTGCGCGCGGGATCCCAGCCTTTTGATCTGCACCGGGGCTTGAAGGCCGTCCGTCCCTGAAGGATAGAATCGAGAGGAAGGTTCCGGTCTCAGGCCTCCGCCAGTCCGAGGTTCCTTTGCTTATCGACTCCCACGCGCATCTCGACAGCCCACGTTACACGCAAGACCGCGCGGCTATGCTGGCCCGCGCCGCTGAGGCGGGCGTGGGCACCGTTCTCTCCATTGGCATCGGCGAGGGTCCGGCCGGGATGCACAGCGCGCAGGAGATTTGCCGCGAGTTCAACGCCCGCCCTGAAAGTGGAGCAGGAATTCCTAAGCTCTACGCGAGCGCCGGCGTTTACCCTCACAACGCAACCGAAATCGACAGCGCCGTGCTGGCCAAACTGGATGCCCTTCTTGCCGCGCCGGAGGTCATCGCCTGCGGCGAGATCGGGCTCGACTACTATCACGAGGGCGCGCCCCACGATGTGCAGCGCGAGGGGCTCATCCGCCAGCTTGAAGTGGCCGCCGCCCGCAAGCGGCCCATTCTCATCCACTGTCGCGGGACAAATGAGTCCGCCGACGCCTGGGACGATCTTTTCCTGATTTTGGACGAACACTGGCGGCGCACCGGCCTGGGCGGCGTCATGCACTGCTTCGGCGCAGGATGGGACCAGGCGCGGCGCTCGCTGGAGATGGGTTTTCTCATCTCGTTTGCCGGCAATCTCACCTACCCCAAGGCACAACCCCTGCGCGATGTGGCCGCCCGCCTGCCGCTGGACTCCATACTGGTGGAGACCGACGCTCCTTGGCTGGCTCCCGTGCCCCATCGCGGCCAGCGCAACGAGCCGGCCTTTGTCGCGCACACGGCCGAAGTTATGGCCGGGCTTCACGGCGTTGAATCAGGTGAGATCGCCGCCGCCACCACCCAAAACTTTTTCCGGCTTTTTCAGCTTGGGCCGGACGTGGGAAACTGATAGAAGCGGCGTCTGCTGCGCGTTTGCTGCGGGGCCGAGGACCGGAAGCCATGGCGCAAGACAATTCGTTCGACATCGTTAGCAAGGTGGACATTCAGGAGGTCCGCAACGCCATCAGCCAGGCGCTGAAGGAGATTCATCAGCGCTTCGACCTCAAGGACTCCCACTCCGAGGTTAATTTGGAGGGCAATGACAGCATCCAACTGGCCTCGGCCGACGAGTATAAGCTGGAGGCGGTAAAGGACATCCTCAGCCAAAAGCTGGTCAAGCGCGGCGTCTCGCTCAAGAACCTGACCTACGGAAAGATCGAACCCGCAGCCGGCAAAAGCGTGCGCCAGAAGATCAGCCTGCAACAGGGAATCCCGGCCGAGAAGGCCAAGGAGATCGTGCGCCTCATCAAGGAGGCGAAAAAGAGGGCCCAAGCCAGCATCCAGGGGGATGTAGTGCGCGTATCCAGCAAAGACCGCGACGAGTTGCAGTCCATCATTGCCATGCTCAGAGCCAGGGACCTCGGTCTGGATTTGCAGTTTACGAACTATCGCACGAACTGAGTGGAGGAAGATTTGCCGTCCCGGCAGCAAAGACAGATCGTTGACGAAAGGGCGTTCGGCCCCGGCGCAGTCGAGCGGAATCGAAAGCAGAAATGCGGAAATCGGGGGACATTGAGCACATCAGCCATAGCGTCGGCGCGAGAAGTCTTTGAGCTGCTGCACGAAGATCTGGTCGCTGTGGAGCAAGAGCTGGGCCGTGACGCGGCCTCCAGCGTCAGCACCATCACCGAGATCGCCGAATATCTGCGCGAGGGCGGAGGCAAGCGCATTCGCCCGTCGCTGCTGTTGTTGGCAGCGCATCAATCGGGTTACTCCGGCCAGGGCGCCATCCGTTTGGGCGCGGTGGTTGAGATGGTGCACGCCGCCACCCTGGTTCACGACGACATCATCGACGGCGCCGATACGCGCCGCGGCCGTCCCTCCGCCAACACCGCCTGGGGCAACGAGAGATGCGTTCTAGCCGGCGACTGGCTTTACATGCAGGCCTTCAAAGTCGCCCTTGAGGAGCGAAATCTGCGCATTCTCGATCTGCTCGTCGGCCTCACCCAGCAGATGGTCGAGGGCGAGCTTTTGCAGATTCAAAAGCTCGGCAAAACCATCTCCGAGGCCGAGTATTACGACCTGATCTTCCGCAAGACGGCCTGCCTCTTCTCGGTTTCGATGCGCCTGGGCGCGGTGCTGGCTGAGGCCGGCCAAGCCGAGGAAGCGAGCCTGGCCGCCTTCGGCCGCGCTGTTGGCCTGGCCTTTCAGATCGTAGACGACGTGCTCGACCTGACGGCCACCGAGGAGGTTCTGGGCAAGCCTGTGGCCAGCGATCTGCGCGAAGGCAAGGCCACGCTGGCGGTGATCCACGCCTGCGACCACGGCACAGCGGCTGACCGCAAAGCCATTCAGCGCGTCTTGAACGACCGCAGCTTTGAGAACGTCAGCCGCCAGCAGATTCGTGAGATTCTGGCGCGCAATGGCTCAGTCGAGTACGCCATGGCCGCTGCCGACCGCTACGCCGAGCAAGCCCGCCACGCTCTGGCCTTACTGACCGACTCCGAGTTCAAGCGCGCCTTGCTCTGGGTGCCCGATTTTGTGGTAGAGAGGGAAAAGTAGATGCCGCCCAAGGAAACCACGATGGAAAATATCTGGGCGCAGGTGGATCGCTACTTCGGCGACCTGCTGACCCCGCCCGATGGATTCCTGGCCGATGCGTTGCGCGCCAATCGCCAAGCCGGCCTTCCGGCCATCGAGGTTTCCAAGCTGCAAGGCAAGTTCCTTCAAGTTCTGGTCCAAATCACGCGGCCGCTCCGGGTGTTGGAAATCGGCCTTCTAGGCGGTTACTCGACCCTGTGGATGGCGAGTGCGCTGCCCCATGACGGCCGCATCATCTCGCTCGAATTCGAGCCGCGCCACGCCGAGGTGGCACGCAAAAACCTGGCCCGCGCCGGTCTCCTCGACCGCGTTGAGATCCGCGTCGGCCGCGCGCTCGATTTGCTGCCCGCGCTCGTCTCCTCGGCGCCCTTCGATCTGATCTTTATCGATGCCGACAAGCCCAGCAATCCGCAGTATCTCGAATGGGCGTTGAAGCTCTCCCGTCCCGGAACCGTGATCGTCGTGGACAACGTGGTTCGCCAGGGCAAGATCGCCGGCGCGGACAGCACCGATCCCGACGTCATCGGCACGCGGCGCATGTTCGAGCGCATGGCCTCTGAGCCGCGCTTGAGCGCCACCGTGCTGCAGAATGTCGGCGTCAAGGGCTACGACGGCCTGGCGCTGGCCGTAGTGCTGCGCTGAATGAAAACAGGTGCGCGCTATTCCTGCGCCATCAACGCCTTCAGCGCCGCGGCATAGTGCCCCGGCAGCGGCTTGCGATTCAGGTGGTCATCGCAGACCACGTGCACCGTCTCGCCTTCGGCGAGAAGTTGAGGGCGCTCTCCGGCGGGCGCTTTGCGCAGAATGCGATAGGCGAACTTGAGCACCGATCCGCGTAGCAACGAAGGCCGCGTTTCGATGAGAATCTCGTCGTCGTAACGGGCCGGAGAGCGATAACGGCAGGTGGCTTCGACCACGGGCAGAATGCACTCGTGCTCGGTTTCGAGCTGGCTATAGGCCAGGCCCAGAGAGCGCAGCAACTCGACGCGGCCCAGCTCAAACCAGACCAGATAGTTGGCGTAATACACAATGCCCATCTGGTCGGTCTCCGCATACCGCACGCGCACCTGCGTAGTCACCGGCATTCCGCGTTCACTCTCAAATTGCCGCCCAATCCCTCAGTCCCTACGTCCCTAGTCCCTGCGTTTACGGCTTCAAATGCGTAAACGCGGGCAGTTTGCTCACATCGTTGAAGATGATGAAGACGAAGAAGACCACCAGCACCACAAAGGCCGCCTGGTAGATGCGCTCCTTCACGTTGAAGCTGATTTCGTGGCGCAGCATGCCCTCGATCACCAGGAACAGAATCACGCCGCCATCGAGGATGGGGAAAGGGAACAAGTTGAGAATGCCCAAGTTGAGGCTGATCTGGCTGGCCAGGTTAAACTTTGGCATCCAGCCGTGCATCTCCGCTGCCTGGCCGGCCATCTGCGCAATCCCGATAGGCCCTGAAATCTGTGAGATCGACACCTTGTGCTCGAACAGCCGCTCCAGAACCTCGACGATAAGGAACGAATTGCCTCCGCAGAAGGCCGCGGACTTGGCTGCGGCCCTCCCCAATGGCAGGGGATCGTCGTGGGAGGGAGGCAGGATGGATTCGAAGCCCAGCATCCAGTTGGCGCCGTCGAGCTTGGCCGGGCGCGCCACCATGTACAGGGTAGCGCCTCCGCGCAGCACGGCGAGGTCCAGCGGCTTGCCCTGGCCGGACTGCATGTAGGCCAGGAGCGTGGCTACGGAGTGGAAGGGATGGCCGTCCACAGCGGCGATCTTGTCGCCAGCCTCGAGGCCCGCCCGCGCCGCCGGCGTCCCTGGTTGTACCTTTGCCACGCTGATCGGGCCGGGCTGATATTCGGGCAGGATTCCCTCATTGCTCAGATCGAAGTCGTCGTCCTTGGCTGCGGCGGGAACGCGCAGCGTAAGCGCCAGTGTTTTACCGTCCCGCTCCACGGTGACGGGAACCGGCTGGTTCGGATTCAACTTGCTCTGATCGAAGATTTGATCCCAACTGGGATGGTTTACATTGGCGAAGTTCTGGATCACGTCGCCGGGCTCAAGGCCAGCCTGTGCGGCTGCCGAGCCGGGAACCACCCACTCCACCCTCGTAGTCTTGACCTGCACCGCCGGAACCTCATTGATCCAGCCGAAGTAGAAGAACATCAGACCCAGAGCGAGAACAAAGTTGGCCGCGGGACCGGCCGCGGCGATGAGTATCTGCTGCCAGCGCGGATGCGAAGTAAGCGCCCCCGGATCATCCTTCTCCGCTTCAATCTGCTCCGGGCTGGCGCCCCCTTTCTGCATGTTCTCGCCGGACATATTTTCGCCCGTCATCTTCACGTAACCGCCGGCCAGAGTCGCAGAAATGCAGTAGTCGGTTTCGCCGATCTTGACGCCGAACAGGCGCGGAGGAAATCCAATCGAGAAACGTTCGACGCGCACGCCACAGAGCTTGGCCACAATAAAGTGGCCAGACTCGTGCGCGATGATCATGATGCCGATCAGAACGATGAAAGCGACGGCAGCAACCAGAAAAGCATGCATAGATGTACGGTTATTTCCTCAGGGCGGTTCAGTGCACAGCAGCCTGCGCGCGTTGGGCTGGATCGAGCAGCGCCCGAGCCGTTTCGCGCGCCTCCCGGTCGGCGGCCAGCACCTCCGCAATGGTAGCGGGATGGGCTTCCGGCGTAGACGCCAGCACTGCTTCAATTGTACGCGGAATTCCCATAAATGGGATGCGCCCGGCCAGAAACGCCTCCACGGCCACCTCGTCGGCCGCGTTCAATGCGATGCAGTGCGCTCCCCCTTTTCCGGCAGCTTCGAAGGCCAGACGCAGGGCGGGGAAACGCTCAAAATCGGGCGGCTCGAACTCCAGGCGCCTCAGCGCGCCCAGATCGAAGGTGAGTTTGGATGCTGGCCGCTCCGGCCATGCCAGCGCATACAGGATCGGCAAGCGCATATCGGTTACCGAAATCTGCGCCAGTATCGATCCATCCACGTACTCCACCAGCGAGTGTACGGTCGATTGAGGATGAATGATGACCCGCACCTGGTCCGGTGCCACGTTGAAGAGCCGGCAAGCCTCGATCACCTCCAGCCCCTTATTGAGCATGGTGGCTGAATCGATGGTGATCCTGCGTCCCATCACCCAGGTGGGGTGCTTGAGCGCCTGCTGGGGCGTGATGTTTGCGAACTGCTCCAGCGGAAGCTGGCGGAACGGCCCGCCTGAGGCCGTCAGCCAGATGGTTTTTACCTCCCGGCGTTCACCCACGCGCAGGCATTGGTGGACGGCATTGTGCTCGCTGTCGATGGGCAGGATGGGAACATTGCGCTCACGCGCCGCGCGGGTCAGGATCTCGCCCGCCGCCACCATGCACTCCTTGTTTGCCAGACCTACGGGTTTTCCAGCCAGGATGGCCGCATGAGTGGCCTCCAGTCCGGCCACGCCGACAATGGCCGAGACCACGAAATCCGCCTCCGGCAGCGTGGAACAGGCCACCGTCCCCGACGCGCCGTGAACCACTTCGATTCCGCTCAGGCCGGCGCTGCGCAGCCGCGCGGCCAACTCCTCGGCCAGATCTTCAGCGGCTAATGAAACCATGCGCGGCCGCCAACGCACGGCTTGCCGAAAGGCCTCGTCCACATTGCGCCCAGCGGCCAGGCTGGCGACGGCGAACCGCTCCGGAAACTGTTCCACAATGGAAAGAGTGCTCTGCCCAATCGAGCCCGTAGAACCGAGAATGGCGAGTCGCTTCAAAATAGTTCCTAGCTCCTAGCTCTTTGCTTTTAGCTCCAGAGTTCGAGCGCATTCATCGATGGGCAAATAGCCTTTTTGCGCTCCATCGCTGAGCCGAGGAGTACGACGCTCAAAACCAGAACTGGAAATCCGCAGACGCCTGCCGGAGCCTTGAGAAACCGGAGGCGAGAGCCGAATAGCCGATGCCTAAAAGCTAACCGCTAACAGCTATCTTAAAACCTCTGGTGAATCACCTGCGCGTACCACAACACCGGCGCCGCCAGCAGCAGTGCATCGATGCGGTCCAGCACGCCGCCGTGACCGGGCAGAATACGGCCTGAGTCCTTCACTCCGGCCGAACGTTTGAGCGCGGATTCGGCCAAATCGCCCACTTGCCCTGCTACATTGACCACGACCGCCAACCCCAGCCAGTACCCAATGTCTTCAGGATAGGAAAGCGCGGCCAAGTCCCACGTTCCCAGCAGTGTGGCCAACGCCAGTAACGCTCCGGAGGCCAACAGGCTGCCAACCAGCGAAGCCAGCGCACCCTCCCAGGTCTTGTTCGGGCTTAACACGGGCGCCAATTTGCGCCGTCCCCAGGCGCGGCCCACGTAGAGCGCCGCTATGTCGCCTGCCCACAGCACGCAGAGCAGAAACACCACGAGCGACGTTCCATTGGGCCCCTCGTGCAGCGTGGTCAGGGCAATCAGCGCAAACCCGGTATAGAGCATGCAAAAGATCGACGCTGCGGCGTCCAGCATCACCTGTTCCACGGGCCTGAAAAATGTGCAATAGACCAGCAAGCCCAGGCTCAGCACGCCGAAAAAAGCCGCGGTTCGGTCCGGCCATTCAAAGTTGACCGTGAACAGCGCCAGCAACGCCACGACAACAGCTATCCGTGGCGGCTTTACCCCTCCGCGCTCCGCCAGGCCCATGAACTCCCAGCCCGCCAGCGCCGCCACCCCCGCTACGGCCACCGAGAAAAGCCACTGCCACGGCGGTTCCAGGAACACCAGAACCAACACCACCGGAATCAAAAGTGCAGCCGTTAGTATGCGCTTCATTCAGGGTTGAGAATACACCGCCGGGACAGGCGTGTGGCGGGGTGGGCTATAAAAGCGTTTACGGCAGCGCGGTCCTCCTCGCAACGCGGGTTGTCGAGGGGAGCGTGGGAATCGATGAGCAATGAGAATCCTCCGTTGCCTGGGCCGAAGCCTCATGCCGTTCTACATGGACTTGACCCGTTTCTCCAGCTATTTCAGACGCGCGCCCAGCGGGACTTCTTCCAGAAAACCGGCCAGCACCGGGGCGCCGTCGGGCAGGGAAGCGGCCAGCAGCATTCCGTTCGATTCCAGGCCGCGCATCTTGCGCGGGGCCAGGTTGGCGACGATAACGATCTTGCGTCCGACGAGCTTCTCCGGCTCGTAATACTGCGCGATGCCGGCCAGGATCTGGCGCTTCTCGTAACCCAGATCGACCTCCAGGCGCAGCAGCTTGTCGGCCTTGGGCACGCGCTCAGCCACGAGGATTTGCGCCACGCGGAGATCGGCCTTGGCGAAGTCATCGATGGTGATCTGCGGCGGCCCGGAGGTCGGCTGTTCTTGAGCTTGAGGTGCGGCGGGCGGCGCCGGTGCGGGCGCTGGGGCTGCTTGCATCGCGGCAGGCGCGCTTTGCCCAGCCGGCGCCGGCGCGGAAATGGGAGCCGAGGGCTTCGTTTCCGCTACCGGAACTGCGGGCTCGGCAGCTTTAGCGGGAACCACGGATGAACCCACGGTTGACTTTGCAGCGGCCCTAGGAACGGCCTCGGAGGTTGGCATCTTGGGTGCGCTTTCCGGTCCGCCGGCGGCTTCTACGGCGCTCTGGTTGTTCTCGTCTTCCAGCTTCTGCATACGTTCGACTGCGTCCTTTTCTGCGCGCGGAAACAGAGGCGCGGGCTCGGCGAACTTTGTGCCCGCCTTCAATCCGCCCCACGCGAGGTCTTTCAAAAATCCTTGCTTTGCTGCGTCCGAAATCTCACCCAACCCAAGCTGTCGCCAAACCTTCGCGGCGGCATCGGGAAGAATTGGGTAAACCAAAGCTGTAATGATGCGGATAGCCTCGGAAGCGTTGTAGAGAATCGCTGCCAGCTCGGATCTGCTCTCGGCATCATTTTTGGCGGCAATTTTCCACGGCGCACTTGCGGTGATAATTCCGTCCAGTTGCCCCACCATCTCCCATACAGTTTCGAGGGCAAGGGAAAATTTCAACTCATCGAACTGCTCCGCAAAAAGAGG
Source organism: Acidobacteriota bacterium (assembly GCA_021800255.1). Taxonomy (GTDB): domain Bacteria; phylum Acidobacteriota; class Terriglobia; order Terriglobales; family Acidobacteriaceae; genus Telmatobacter. The sequence goes on along the minus strand of JAJYZC010000005.1, from coordinate 43,105 downwards.
AACTGCGCCGTTTATAAAATCGCGGGCCAACTCCTTTAGCCCGACGATCCCAAGCAAATTCGGATCTTCCGGCACGACACCGCCAAAGTACTTATGCACCATGTTGACGACGCGGCTGACCAGGTTGCCGTAGCCGTTGGCCAGGTCGCCGTTGTAACGCTGCACCAGCGCGTCGAAGCTGAAGTTGCCGTCCTGCCCGAAGGGAATCTCGCGCAGCAGGAAGTAGCGCAGCGCATCCGCGCCCAGGACTTCGACCACCGTTTCGGCGCGCACAATGTTGCCGCGCGACTTCGACATCTTGCCCTGATCGAAGAGCAGCCAGCCGTTGGCGAAGACCTTGCGCGGCAGCGGCAGACCGGCAGCCATCAAGAACGCCGGCCAGTAGACGCAGTGAAAGCGGCTGATCTCCTTGCCGATCAGATGCAGATCCGCCGGCCAGAACCGGGCGAAGCGCGCTTGGTCCGCCGGGTCATCCGAGCCGTAACCAAGAGCGGTGATGTAGTTGGCCAGCGCGTCCAGCCACACGTAGATCACGTGCTTCTCGTCGCCGGGAACGGGAATGCCCCAGGAAAAGCTGGTGCGGCTGACGGAGAGGTCTTTGAGTCCGCTGCGCACGAACGAGATGACCTCGCGCCGCGTCGACTCCGGCCCCATAAAGCCGGGATTTTCCTCGTAGAATTCGAGCAGCTTGTGCTCGAAGGCCGAGAGCTTGAAGAAGTAATTCTCTTCGCTCACCGTTTCCGTGATGCGCCCGCAGTCGGGGCAGGGAGTGCCCGGCGGGCCTTCAATCCAGGCCTCGTCGCTCACGCAGTACTGGCCGGTGTAGGAGCCTTTGTAGATGAAGCCGTGCTCGCGCAGGACCGAGAACAGATGCTGCACGCCGCGCTTGTGGCGCTCTTCGGTGGTGCGGATGAAGTCGTCGTAAGTGAGGCCCAGCCGGTCCCACAGGCCACGGAACTCGCCGGCAATCTTGTCGGCGAACTCCTGCGGCGAGCAGCCGGCGAGGCGCGCACTGCGCTCGATTTTCTGCCCGTGCTCGTCGGTGCCGGTGAGGAACCAGGTGTCGATGCCCAGCGCCCGCTTGCGCCGCGCAATGGCGTCGCAGACGATGGTCGAGTAGGCGTGGCCCAGGTGCGGCCGCGCGTTCACGTAGTAGATGGGCGTGGTCAGGTAAAAACGGTTCGGATGCGAGCCCGAAATGGGGTTTTGCTTCGAATCTGATTCGGTCATGGTGAGCGCATTCCGTTCGCGCAAGAAGCCGGCAGCGTAATCGTCGATCCCTTTCCATCTTACGGTATCCCACTCGCCTTCACCGTCCGGGCCAGCCGCTCCGCACTCGATCTTCGATCATGCCCAAGGTGATAGAATCACCTTGAAAATCAAGGATTTTTGAGGCATTCGACGTGGTTCTGGAACTGCAAAAGAGGCTGGGCGGCGCGATTTGCGCGGTGCTGAAGCAGAAGTACGGGCTAACCGTGGAGAGCGTGCCGCTGGAGACGCCGCCCGATCTGCGCCTGGGCGAGATCGCCACGCCCATTGCGCTGCAACTGGCGCGGACGCTGCGCAAGGCGCCGAAGGTGATCGCGCAGGAGATTGTGACGGCGCTGGGTCAGGTGGAGGGGTTTGCGGGGTTTGAGGTCGCGGGCGCGGGGTACATCAACGCGCGGCTGGATCGCGGTGCGTTTGTCAAGGATGCTGCCTTTCCGGCAAGGAGGCAGAAGCCGGCAATCTTTGCGAACGTGGAACACACCTCTATTAATCCGAACAAGGCGGCGCACATCGGGCATCTTCGGAACGCGGTGCTCGGTGATACTTGGGCCAGACTGCTCAAAGCGGAAAGTTCAAGCCCCGATACAGTCATCGTTCAAAATTACATCGACAACACCGGCGTGCAGGTGGCCGATGTGGTGGTGGGATTTCTGCACCTAGAAAAGAAAACCGTCGCCGAGGTCCGGCAGCTTGTGGCCGATTGCGAGAAGCGCGCCGAGGCCTCGGGCCGTCCTGCCGATGCGATCGATTATTACTGCTGGGATTTGTACGCGCGCACCTCGCAGTGGTACGGCGAGGGAACCGACAAAGAAAAAGCCGCGCGTAAACAACTGCGGCTCGACACGCTGCACGCCATCGAGCACGGCGGCAACGAGACGGCGGAGATCGCCGATCTGATCTCGACAGCGGTGCTCAAGCGGCACCTTGAAACCATGCTGCGGCTGGGCATCGAGTACGATTTTCTGCCGCGCGAGAGCGAAATCCTTCACCTCAAGTTCTGGGACGCAGCCTTCGCCAAACTTAAAGAGTCCGGCGTGCTGTACAAGGAGACCCAAGGCAAGAATGCAGGTTGCTGGGTTATGACAAGACCAGGTGCAGAGACCGCAGAAGGCGAAGCTGACGAAGACGCTAAGGTGATTGTCCGCTCCAACGGAACCGTAACCTACGTGGGCAAAGACATTGCCTATCACCTCTGGAAATTCCATCTCCTCGAAGGCTGCGAATTTGGAGATGAAGTCTTTTACACCTATCCGGATGGTAGGCAATGCTATCGATCTATCGACAATCGCAGCGTAGATGCTAACGGAACTCCATATGGCACCGGCGTACCTGTGCATTTCAAAGCCAGCGGCGCCGATTACGTCTTCAATGTCATCGATGCGCGTCAGTCCGACGCACAAGCTAACGTCAAAGAAGCGCTGCGCGGTATGGGGTACGTGACTCAGGCAGATCAACTAAGACATTTCACCTATGAAATGGTCGCGCTGACGCCGCGCTGCGCAGAAGAACTCGGTTATGCGATTTCCGATGAGGACAAGGAAAAACCGTACATTGAGGTGAGCGGGCGCAAAGGTTTCGGCGTGAAGGCCGACGACCTGATCGACAAGCTGATTGCCGCCGCGCGCGCCGAGGTGGATGCGCGTCAGGCCGGGCGCGGCGAGGCCGAGCGGCAGCGGATCGCCGCGCAGATCGCTATCGGCGCGCTGCGCTACTTCATGCTCAAGGTCACGCGCAATTCGGTGATCGCCTTTGACTTCAAGGACGCGCTCAGCTTCGAGGGCGAGACCGGGCCGTACATTCAGTACGCAGTGGTGCGCATCCGCAATATCTTACGCAAATGTGAGGCTGCGGCGGAGGCCGTGCTGACGGAGTTCTCTGCGCTGGACAAAGGCTGCGTGGCGCGATTTCTTTCCGGCAGCGAGAACGAGGACATTTGGGCCTTGTGGCTGCGAGCCGGGCGTCGGTCGTTGGTGCTGGAGCAGTGTATTGCCGGGTCCGAACCGGCGTTTCTGGCGAAACACGCCTTCCAGTTGGCGCAGGAGTTCAATAACTTTTACCACCGCCATCACATCCTCACCGAAGAGGACCCGGAGCGGAAGAAATTTTTGTTAGCGACCGCGGCGGTTGTGCTGCGCGAGCTGCTGATTGCGCTCGACTGGCTGGGCATCGAGGGGCCGGAGGCGATGTAACGGCGGCGTTCCGCCTGATGGCGATTGCAACCAAGCCGTAATTTGAGGTGAGGATGAACGATTCAGCAGTGCTTCTCATCGACTGCCCTGATCGCAAAGGGCTGGTGGCGCGTGTAGCCGGGCTGCTCTACGAGCACGGCGCCAACATCCTGCACGCCGATCAGCATCAAGACCACGAGATGGGACTGTTTTTCATGCGTGTGGAGTGGGCGCTAAACGGTCACCGAAGCGGTGGAATCGCCGCGCAGGGCGCCGCCGGCTCGGCCGGCGCGGAGCCCTTCGATCTGGAACGCTTTCAGGCTGCGTTTGCGCCGCTTGCCGCCGAGCTGAATATGAGATGGAAGCTGACCACGAGCGCGCGGCGGCCGCGTGTGGCTCTTTTCTGCTCGCAGTACCTGCACTGCATGGCCGATCTGCTGCACCGCTGGCGCAGCGGCGAACTGCACTGCGAGATTCCGCTCATCGTGTCGAACCACCGCGAAGTGGAAAACCTGGCCGGCTTCTACGGCGTTCGCTTCGAGCACACGCCGGTGACGGCGGCCACGCGCGCCGAGGCCGAGGCGCGGCAGCTCGATCTGCTGGCGCGGGAGGGGATCGAGCTGGTGGTGCTGGCGCGCTACATGCAAATTCTCTCGCCCGGGTTTGTGGCGCGTTATCCGGCGGCCATCATCAACGTACACCACTCGTTTTTACCCGCGTTTACCGGCGCGCGCCCCTATCACGCGGCCCACGCGCGCGGCGTCAAACTGATTGGCGCCACCAGCCACTACGTGACGGAAATATTGGATGACGGCCCGATCATCGAACAGGACGTAGCCCGCATCTCCCATCGCGACCAGGTGGAGGATCTGATAGCGCGCGGCCGCGACTTGGAACGCTTGGTGCTCTCGCGCGCCGTGCGCTGGCATTTGGACCGCCGCATCCTCTGCTACGGCAACAAGACGGTGGTGTTCGATTAGGGGCGCGGCGGAGTGAAGGATGCCCGCAGCGGGTTCTATACCTTTCTTTGCGGCTACGGGCCGTAAAGCGCGGACATTAAGCGAGGCGCAATAAAGAGGGCAGGCCGCGATGCGGCCTGCCCGCAGTCTTTTGAGATGTAGTTATTCGGCGGTTTCGACGGCCTTGGTTTGCGCCACAGTCCATTCGGCGGCGCCCACCTTGAAGCGGGCAAAACGCCGCACGGTGATGTTCTCGCCCAGCTTGGCGACCTTCTGCGCGATCAGTTCCTTGATGCTGATGGCCTGATCCTTGATGAAGGGCTGTTCCAGCAGGCAGACTTCCTCGTAAAACTTGGCCATTTTGCCGTCCACAATTTTTTCGATGACCGGCGCAGGCTTGCCCGTGGTCGCAGCCTGGGCGCGATAGATGTCCTTCTCGCGCTCCAGATCCTGAGCGGTTACGTCCTCGGGCTTTACGTAGCGGGGATCGCTGGCCGCGATGTGCATGGCGATGTCCTTGAGCAGCTCCTGGAAGTCGGCGGTGCGGGCTACAAAGTCGCTCTCGCAGTTCAACTCGACGAGGACGCCGATCTTGCCGCCGGCGTGAATGTAGGTGCCCACCGCGCCTTCATTGGTGGCGCGTGCAGCTTTTTTCTGCGCCGAGGCAACGCCGCGCTTACGCAGCACCACGAAGGCTTCCTCGATGTCCGCCTTGGCCTCCTGCAACGCCTTCAAACATTCACCCATGGGTGCGCCCGATTTCTCGCGCAACTCCTTTACCAGCCGGGCATCGATCTTTTCACTCACTGTTGTCATCTCTCTTCCCGCAGTCTTCGCATGGTTCGGGCCGGAATGTTCCCGGCATAAGAAGAGCGTGGCACGGCGCGCCGGCGGCCACGCTGATTGCCTTACTCGCCCCTTGACGGGCAAGAAAAACTAAAGGCCGCCGTTGGCCACATCGGCCTCGTCCAGGGCCTCGTCCAAGGTTGCGACGGTGGTGGGCGCCTTGCGAACGCCGCTACCCATGGCCTGCTCGAATCCCTCGTCGTCGCTGATAGCCGTTTCCCCATCTGCGGTGACCGTCGCGGCTGCTTCCGGCGCCGGCTGCTCTTCAGCAAAAGCCTTGTCACCGGCCAGGTTCACGCCTTCGGCGGCCGAGTCGGCGATCTTGGAAGTAAAGAGGCGGATAGCGCGCAGCGCGTCGTCGTTGCCCGGAATCACGTAATCGACCACGGTGGGATCGCAGTTGGTGTCCACCACGGCGACTACGGGAATACCCAGCTTGCGAGCTTCCTTGACGGCAATCACCTCATTGTTCGAGTCCACCACGAAGAGCGCGTCGGGAAGCCGCTTCATGTTCTTGATGCCGGCCAAATTGGCTTGCAGATGCTTGCGCTCCCGCTCCAGCCGGATGACTTCCTTCTTGGTGAGCAGATCGTAACGGCCATCCGTGGCCATCTCGTCGATCTCCTGAAGGCGCTTCACCGACTTCTGCACCGTCACCCAGTTGGTCAGCAGCCCGCCCAGCCAACGCTGGTTCACATAGGGCATGCCCGCGCGCGTGGCCTCTTCGGCAACCGCGTCCTGAGCCTGACGCTTGGTGCCAACAAAAAGAATGGTCTTGCCCTGGGCGCACAGATCGGTAACAAACTTGGACGCATCCTTGAAGAGCTTGAGCGTCTTTTGCAGGTCGATGATGTAGATTCCATTGCGCTCGCCGAAGATGTATTCCTTCATCCTGGGGTTCCAGCGCTTGGTCTGATGCCCGAAGTGCACACCCGCTTCGAGCAGCTCCTTCATGGTGATGGTGGCCAAGATTCCTCCTTGTTGAATTGCATCCGGGCTGGCCTTCGCCTGGCCCGGATTGAACCGCTTGCGCGGGAGATTTGAAAAACCAGCTTTCAGCTTCGTCCTTGCCTGACCGTCTGCTTCGTGAATCGCCGGGCGGCCGCAAGGCCGGAAGATCGGACGGCTGAAAAACGAAAGTTGACAGTTAGCGAGCGCATTATCGCTTGCTGAACTGGAACCGCTTGCGGGCGCCCTTCTGGCCGTACTTTTTGCGTTCCTTGACGCGCGCATCGCGGGTAAGCAGACCTTCGGCCTTGAGCGCCTTTCGCAGTTCCGGATTGAACTTGAGCAAGGCGCGGGCCACGCCCATCTTCACGGCGTCGGCCTGCGCAGTCACGCCGCCGCCGCTGACCGTGGTGATAACATCGAAGTTCGATGCCATCTCCGCAACCGCCAGCGTCCGTTTAGCCGACACGCGCTGCTGCTCGGTGACAAAGTAGGCGTCGAACGCCTTGCCGTTGATCTTCCATTCGCCGCCGCCGGGGCGCAGAAAAACGCGGGCGATTGCCGACTTGCGCCGCCCCGTGCCGTAATACTGAACCAGATCCGCCATTCTCTCTCCTAGCTTTCAGCCGTCAGCTTTCAGCTTCTTGGTGCTCAAATCGAACATTTCCGCTCTCTCACGGCTGTTCGCCCTCGCGCAAAATAAGCTGAAAGCTGAGAGCTAATAGCTGCTTTTACAGTTCCACCGGCTGCTGCGCCTGGTGGGGGTGCTTCGAGCCGCGATAGACCTTCAGCTTGGTGGCCATCTGCCGGCCTAATTTGGTCTTGGGCAACATGCCCTTGATGGCTTCTTCGAGAACCTTTTCGGGCTTGCGGTTGAGCAAGCGCGTGAACGACTCTTCGCGTAGGCCGCCTGGATAGCCAGTGTAACGGCGATAGACCTTCTTCTGGTTTTTCAGGCCCGTCAGGCGCACCTTTTCGGCGTTGATGACGATGACATGGTCGCCCATATCCAGATAGGGGATGAACAGGGGATTCATCTTACCGCTCAGCACGCTGGCTGCTTTGGTGGCCAGTCGGCCCAGGGTCTGCCCCTGGGCATCCATCACATACCATTTGCGGACAATCTCCTTGCCGCTTGGAACAAAGGTCGACATCGCTTCTGCCCTCTAAAAAACCTGCGCAAGAAACCTGTTGTAGATGCGCCCAAAACCGCTAGCTGCGCAACCTCGCAGCCTTCATCTCTGGCGTAACGCACATTGACCCACGCAAAATCCGCAAAAGGGCCAACTTCTACCCACTGCCAAACACGCCTGTTCGGGTGAGAATGGCGGGAATTGCACTCTAGAAAGCTTCTGGCTCCACTAGACAGACGTTGCAATTCAGCAGCCGGTGGTCTGTTCCGGCGTCTCCTGCCGGGTGCGTTCACCTAGCGGGCGCCGCTGAGCGCACAAACCCCTGCAACTCCGCACCAGGTATTTAGCTTATCGGAATTTGTGTCTAAAGTCAACGTAAAGCTGAGGAAGACCGGCGGAAGATCGCCGCGTTCCGTCCTCCGGATTCTTTTGGATATACAATGGCCGTTATGAAAACTACGGGTTGCGGTACTGCGATTGTGACGCCCTTCCGGGCGGATGGGTCGATCGACGAGTTGGCGCTGCGGGCGCTGGCGGACTGGCAGATCGAGTCGGGGATTGATTTTCTGGTGGCCTGTGGATCGACCGGCGAGGCTGCGACCCTGGATGAAGAAGAGTGGCTGCGCGCGGTGCGGATCGTGGTGGAGACGGCTGCGGGACGGGTCCCGGTCTGGGCCGGCTGCACGCACAATTCCACCCGTGTGCTGGTGCGCCAGGCCGCGCAACTGAAGCGCATCTCCGGCGTAGACGCAGTGCTGTCGGCTAATCCGTATTACAACAAGCCGACGCAGGAGGGCCAGTACCAGCATTTCCTGGCGCTGGCGCGCGCGGTCGATCCGCTGCCCGTATGCGTTTACAACGTGCCTGGACGGACGGCGGCGAACCTGGAGCCGGAGACAGTAGCGCGGCTGGTCCAAGCGGCTGAGAATATCCAGGCCATTAAGGAGGCCAGCGGCAAGGTGAGCCAGTTTGCCGAGCTGGCGCATATCCTGCCGCGGGAGTTCAAGATCTTCTCCGGCGACGATGGCTTGGCGCTGGCGGCCATCGCCGTAGGGGCGCAGGGGCTGATCAGTGTAGCCTCAAACGAAGCGCCCGCCGAAGTGACGCGCATGGTGCGCGCCGCCCTTGAGAATCGTTGGGATGAGGCGCGCGAGCTGGAACGGCGCTTTGCGCGGCTCTTCGATGCCAACTTCTGGGAGTCCAATCCTGGACCGGTGAAAACGGTGCTGAACCTGATGGGCCGCTGCACGGATACGCTGCGCCTGCCGCTGGTTCCTCCAGCGCCGGCTACGCGCGCCCGGTTAGAACGGCTGGCCGGCGAGCTAGGGCTGCTCCAGCACGCGCCCGTTCTGGAAGCAGCCGGCGCGAAGGTGGGTTGAGCACAAGGCCGGGAGCATAACCGCGACAAAGGTAGACGCATAACCGCGACACAAGTAATCGTGCATCCTGAATTTCCGATGCGCGGCGAAAACGCGAGAGGTCTGAATGGATCGGTTGATTGAAGGCTATAAGCGGTTTCTGGCCGAGGTGTTTCCAGCGAAGAAGAGCCGATTTCGCCTCTTGGCGGAGAGCCAGTCTCCGGCGTACTTATTCATCACCTGCGCCGATTCGCGCGTCCTGCCGGATCTGATCCTGGGAACGGAGCCGGGCGACCTATTTATTGCGCGCAGCATCGGGAACATCGTGCCGGCGGCGAGCCAGGACGCGGACGGAGTGACGGCGACGATCGAATACGCCGTAGAGGTGCTGCGGGTAAGGCACGTGATTGTATGCGGCCACTCGGACTGCGGAGCGATCAAGGCGGCGCTCGACCGCAAAAAGTTGGAAAATCTTCCCCAAGCGCAGCGCTGGCTGGAGCATGTAAAGGCGGCGTTCGATCACCGGCAGCCGTTGAACCCTGCCGACGGCAAAGGTGCAGAGCTGGCGGCGTTGATTCGAGGCAACGTGGTGGCGCAACTGAGCAGCCTGCTCGCGCAGGCCGCGGTGCGGCGGGCCATGGCGGAGAGACGGTTGGCCGTACACGGCTGGTACTACGATATTTTGACGGGGCGGATTGAGCGCTGGGACGAGACCGTGCGAAAGTATATGCCGCTTGTGGATGGGGCCGCTACGCAAGCGGAAGATTGAGATGCGCTTGTCCTGACGAAAGCTCCTGCCCTGCACAAGTCCGGCGGGGCCGGGTACAAGGACCGCAGCATCACCGCGGAGGCGCGGACCAGCCATGCGGGAAGAACAGGTGGCGCGCTACTCCGAGGGCGGTGGCGCCGCAGCCTGCGGCGCGGCAGGCGCTTTGGGCTTGCCGCCTTCCTTTTTTGCAGGGGCCAGGATGGCGTGCAGAGTGGTGCCTTCCATGCGCGGCATAAACTCCACCACCCCGGCATCGCTTACGTCTTGGATGAGCCGGTTGATGATTTTATAGCCCAGCTCGCGGTGGGCCATCTGGCGGCCGCGAAAGCGCAGGCTGGCCTTCACCTTGTCTCCCTCGGCCAGAAAGCGCACGGCCTGGTTCTTCTTGGTCTGGTAGTCGTGCTCGTCCACGGTGACACTGAACTTGACTTCCTTGATGGTGATCACCTTTTGCCGCTTGCGCGCTGCCCGTTCGCTCTTTTCCTTTTCGTAGAGGTAACGGCCGTAATCCTGGATGCGGCAGACGGGCGGGATCGCGTTGGGCGAGACCTCTACCAGGTCGAGGGCCCGTTCCCGGGCGATCTTCAGCGCCTCGTAGGGCGGAAGAATGCCGATCTGCACGCCGTTTTCGTCGATGACGCGAATCTCGCGCGCGCGAATCCGCTCGTTGACGCGGATAAAGGACTTGGTAGAACGCTTGTCGAATGCGATGGTGCTCCTCCCGGTACCGTAACCGTCCGCTCTAAGTTCCAGGCGCATCGCCGTGAACCTGACGAACGCAACCTGAGTATAGCATCGGCTTGGTTTAACTGGGCATAAGGTTGAAGCCAGACTCTGCGCTCCGTGTACCATCCCAGGCTGGCTCAACCCTACCGGAAGCCGCAGACGCCTCGCCAGGTAGTTTATTCTGCATTTACGCATGAGGAATGAGGCGATTCCCAATCTGACGGCGTTTGATGAGGCCGCGCTGGACGAGGCGTTTGCCGCGCTGGAGCGGCAGGCGCGCGAGGCGGCAGCCGCGCTCGGCGGCGAGGCGGACCGCGAGGCGTTCCGGCTGGAGTGGCTGGGGCGCAAGCAGGGGCGGCTCAACGAAGTTTCGGGGCGTTGGCTGAAGGCCGCGCCGGCGGAGGCCAAAAAGGCGCTGGGCGTGCGCTTCAACGCCCTGAAGGCTGTGGTGGAGGGCCTGCTGGACGCGGCGTTGGGCGCCGGGCCGAGCGATGCCGCGCTCCAAACCGAGGCCATCGACATCACCCTGCCCGGCACGCGGCGGCTGCTGGGCGCCGAGCACCCGATTACGCGCACCATGAATGAGATTGTCGCGGTGTTCGCTGCGCTGGGTTACTCGGTGGGCGTGGGCCCGGAGGTCGAAACCGACTACTACAACTTCGAGAGCATGAACTTCCCCCCCGGCCATCCCGCGCGCGACACCCAGGACACGCTGGTGATCGCCGCGCAGGAGCGCAAGCCGCTGCGCGACCGGCTGCTCCTGCGCACGCACACCTCGCCGGTGCAGATGCGGACCATGGAGCAGCAGCCGCCGCCGGTGCGCATCGTGATTCCCGGCAAGGTGCACCGCAACGACGCCGCCGACGCCACCCACTCGCCGATTTTTCATCAGGTCGAGGGGCTGTGCGTGGACACCAACGTTACCTTCAGCGATCTCAAAGGGACGTTGGACCACGCCATGAAGGCTCTGTTTGGCCCGGCGGTCAAGACGCGCTTCTTCCCGTCGTTCTTTCCTTTCACCGAGCCCAGCGCCGACGTGCAGATCAGTTGCATCTTCTGCGGCGGCAAGGGCTGCCGCAAGTGCAAAGACTCGGGCTGGATCGAACTGCTGGGCTGCGGCATGGTCGATCCGGCGGTCTTCGCCTTCGCGGCGCAAAAGCAGCCAGCCTACGACCCCAGGAAGATCTCAGGGTTCGCGTTCGGGATGGGCGTCGAGCGCATCGCCATGATGAAATACGGGATCAGCGAGATCGGCAGCTTTTATGCGGGAGACATGCGGTTTTTGGGGCAGTTTGCATGAGACAGTGAGTTAGCCGTGCGCTGCGCGCACATCGCAAGTTAGCAAGTTAGCGGAGGCGAGGAAGGGGTACTCTCGTGGCAAGAACTAGGCATTTTCGGGACCTGGTTGCTTGGCAGAAGGCGATGCAGTTGGCACGAGAGGTCTATCTCGCGACCGAGGAGTTTCCGAAGTCGGAAACCTTCGGGTTGCGGATGCAACTGCGGCGATCCGCCGTCTCTATTGCGAGCAACATTGCGGAAGGCCACGGCCGATTGACGGATGCCCAATTACGGAACTCGCTAGGTCTCGCGCGCGGATCGCTTTATGAATTGGAAACGCAGCTTGAACTCGCCCGTGACATGAGGTTCGTGGAAGCAGAATTGGAACAGCGGCTCCTCGATCTGGGCACTGAAGTGGCGAAATTGATCAACGGCTTACTGGGAGTCCTGGAGCCTTGAGCGCCGGCATGGTATCCGCTAACTTGCTATGTCCGCCGCAGGCGGATGCTAACTCGCTAACTCGCAGATTTGGATTATGAAGATACTCACCCAATGGCTTCGCGCCTACCTGCCGGGATTGGCCTCCGGAGATAAGCAGCTTGCCGAAGACCTGACCCTGCGCGGCATCGCCGTCGATGGCATCTATCCGCTTGGCGAGGGCGACGGCTCGCTCTACGAGATGGACATCACCACCAACCGCGTAGACGCGATGAACCACTACGGCGTGGCGCGCGAAGCGGCGGCGATCTATGGCTTGGATCTCAAGCCCTTGGAGTTCGCCCTCCCTGCAGCCCAGCCGGCGGCGCCGCCTTTTTCGGTGCGCATTGAGGCTGAGGATGCGTGCGGACGGTTTACGGCGCGGGTGCTGAGAGATGTAACCATCGGCGAGTCGCGCGACTGGTTCGCGGGAGCAGAGGTTGCAACGTACTTCGGCCTGCTCGAACAGAAGATGATCTCGAACGCCGTGGACGCGACGAACTTTGCCTGGCTGGCGATGGGCCAGCCGGCGCACGCTTTTGATTTAGACAAGATCGAAGGCGGGATCGTGGTGCGGCGTGCGCGCAAGGGCGAGCGGCTGAAGACGCTGGACGGCGTGGAGCGCGTGCTCGACGCCGAGGACCTGGTCGTGGCCGATCACAAGAAGGCGCTGGCGCTGGCCGGGGTGATGGGCGGCTGGGACACGATGATCACGGCCGAAACGAAGAACGTGCTCATTGAGGCGGCGTGGTTCGAGCCTATGGCGGTGCGGCAAACGGCGCGGCGGCACGGATTGCACACCGACGCAAGCCACAGATTCGAGCGCGGCGCGGACTTCAACGCCGCGCCCGTGGCGTCGGCGCTGGTGAGCGCGATTCTGCTCGCCAGCGGCGGATGGATCGAGGGTGAGCTGGTGGACGCGCGCGTGGCGGCCTTCGAAGAACGCACCGCGCGGCGCAGGCCCGTTGCTCTTGCGCTCAGCGAGGTCCACCGCATTCTGGGCGCAACAGAAAATCCGGTTGGGATCACTGCGGCGGCAGCCGAAAGCGTGCTGACGGCGCTGGGATGCAAGTTAGCCAGCCAGCGAGTTGGCGCGTCAGCAAGTCAGCCCCATGCGGCGCCTGCGGCGGAGCAGACTTTAGGGCCGGTGTCGTGGCAGGTGACGCTGCCGAGCTGGAGGCTCGACCTGGAGCGGGAGATCGATCTGATCGAAGAGATCGCGCGTGTCTACGGGTACAACCGCTTCGCCAACACGCTGCCGGCGTTTGGCGAAGGAGTGAAGGCGCTGCCATGGGCAGAAAAGGAGGCCGCGGTGCGCAGCGTCCTGCGCGGGGCCGGATTCCACGAGGCGATTTCGAGCACCTTCTGTTCCGCGGCGGAGGGCGCGTGGACGGCGGCGCAGCCCGGTCAGGTGGTTGCGCTGGGCAATCCGCTCAGCGAGGAAGCCGGTGTGCTGCGGCCGTCGCTGGTGCCGGGAATGCTGACTATGATCGCGGGCAATTTGAACCGCGACGTAAATGATGTGCGGCTGTTCGAGCTGGGGACGGTGTTCAGCGGCACGGCAGAGAAGGTGGACGAGCGGCCGGTGCTGGCATTTGGCGCCGTGGGCAGTTTTCCCGACGAGAGCGCGCTGCACGAGAGGCGGGCGATCGACTTCTACGATCTGAAGGGCGCGGTGGAGCAGGCGCTATCGCGCTTCGAGGCCCGGAGCGTGTACTTTGACCGCTTTCCGGCCGAGGCCGGCTTGACGCCGGAGTGGCTGCACCCCTACCGCGCCGCGCGCGTGGTAGCCGAGGGCGTAACGGTGGGTTGGTTCGGCGAGGTGCACCCGCGCCTGGCCGCGGAGCGCAAGGTCGCCGCGGCGGCCAAGCTGAAGGAGCGCGTGCTGGTGGGCGAATTGTATCTGGACCGGCTGTATAAGCTGCCCCTGCGCTCCCCCGCGGCGCGGGAGATTTCGCGTTTCCAGCCGGTGCGGCGCGATTTTTCGCTGGTGCTCGGCGAGGGTATCGCGTGGGAGACGATCGATGCCGCCATGGCGGAATTGCAGATTCCCGAGCTGGTGGAGTGGCAGGTGCGGGAGGTCTTTCGTGAGGCGCGGCTGGGCGCGGGCGAGTACGCACTGCTGCTGCGGACGACGTTTCAGGCGGCGGACCGGACCCTGCGCGAGGAAGAGCTTGCCGATTTTCAGCGCCGGATTGTGGAGACTGTTGGCAACGTAGGCGCGCGCTTGCGCACGTAGGCGGGAGGGCCGGCATGATCGGCGCTATACTGGCACGCAAGCAACGCTGGGCGGGAGGGGAATGCAATGTCGCAGTTATTTGAGGAGCGCCAAGAGGCTATGAATGCAGGCCATGAAGTGGAACCGGAGCCGCCGTCCGCAGAGCCAGCGGCCCTGACGGTGAGTGCAGACGATTTCGCGGCGCTGGAGGAGCGGATTCTGCGCGCCGTGGATTTGGTGAAACAAGAGCGGCAGGCGCGCGCTGCGGCCGAAGCGAAGGCCACGCAGGCCGAGGCGCAACTGCGCGAGAAGACGCTGCTGGTGGAGCAGATGCAAAAGGATTTGAGCGATCTCAAGAGTGAGCGCGACCAGGTGAGGAAGCGCGTGGAGAGACTCCTCGCGCAATTCGACGCGCTCGAATTATGAGGCTGGATATGACTGGAGAACTTGCCGGCAACGCACACGAATACATTACAGTTGAGATCTACGATCAGGTCTATCACCTTTCCGGGCAAGATGCGGAGCACATTCGCGAACTTGCGGCGCGTGTAGACGCTAAGATGCGCGCGGTGGCGGCGCAGGGACGGACCGTGGATTCACTGCGGGTGGCCGTGCTGGCGGCCTTGAATCTGGCCGATGAGCTTTCGCAGGCCGGCTCTGCTGATCCGCAACAGGGCCACGCGCGCGCGGCCAGCCTGCGGGTGCTGCTGGACGAGGTGCTGGAAGACAAAAGCAAGACGGAATCGTAAGACCTGGCCGTTTTGGGAAGATGATTCCCAAACGCAGCGGCGCAAAACCCTAGCACACCCCAGCCTCGATGCGCAAGACTTGCATTTTACAGGCGAGCGCCGATACTATCCGCATTAGAAACCGGCCTGCAAAGCAGGTGGGTAGTCAACGCTGGTTGAACCTACATTCAACGAACAGGGGCTCAACTCGACAATCGGTTCTGTGTGCCGTGTCCGCCAGTCCGGAATGCCTAAGGAACCGCGGAGAGCTCCACCGTCTTAGGACGGGTTCACCAGCGCATTGCTCACGGCCCCGTGGGCCGGGTTCTACCTATCCCTTGTGAAGTACACTGGATCGTGCCGGAATCTTCCCCAACATAGTCCGTGAGGAAGGGATCCGCAAATGAGCGAACAGATCCAGGATCCACATCGCCAGCAGCGGTTGTATTGGAATGAGATGGTCAATCTCAAGGCGGATGCCTCCTATGTCCGCCTTTACCGAGACTCTCAGGGCAGGTGGGTCACCTGGCTTGGCGCGCTCAAGGCAATTGCGTCCAGCACCGGGATCGCCGCCTGGGTGGTATGGAGGGAGTACGCTTTTGTCTGGGGCGCGATCATTGCCGCCTCTCAACTTGCCGATGCTCTCAAGGACGTTTTTCCGTTCGTCAAGAAGCACAAAGCCGCCAGCGCACACTCCATGACTCTCGACAATCTTTTCAATGACGTGCAGTTGGAGTGGGAGAATATCTTCTCCGGCCGGTACTCGGACGAGGAAATCATGAATCGGCTGCACCGGCTCAGAAAACTCCAGCTTGATGCCTTGCAACACAATTTCCCCGATGGACTGGCAGAGCATCACAGACTTCTCGTTCAAGCCAAGCAGATTGCAGAAACCTACTTCAAGAGCACGTATTATGGTGTAAACTCAACGTCAGGAGGCTAAAATGGCAGAACAAAGAAAGGCCGATTCGAGCGTAAGGGCAAGGGCAAATGACAGCCAAATTATGCCGCGCCTGAAAATCGATATTCCCATGCCCCCCGGCGCCGCTGTTCCCGCCAAGGCGCCTCAGCCGCAACCTGTGTCTCCCGCGCAGCCTTCGCAGCCCGCTGCCGCACGCCCCAGCTAGAGCGCACTACATAGGCAGGCCAGTGACCCGCGCACAGATTGAGTCCATCGGCAATGCCTCTTCCCTTATCCTGTTCTGAGTGCATCCTGTTCTCTTTCACATCGGAAGTATTCTGATCCCCGCCTATGGGGCGATGGTCGCCTTGGGCGTGCTGCTGGGGTTGTTCCTAACCCAGCTCAGCGCGCGTTGGGCGGGCGTAAACGCGGGCCAGGTGTGGAACCTGTGCGTGGTGGGGCTGTTTGCGGCGCTGGTCAGCGACCGGCTGCTGCTGGTGGCCGCGGACTGGAGCGAGCAGCGCGCCCGTTCCTCTTGGATGCTGGGACCGGCCGTGGGGCATCATCTGCTGCTGGACGCGGCTGGAGCCCTGGCAGGCGTGGGATGCGCAGCGTGGTATGGGCGCTGGCAGAAGCTGCCGCTGTGGCCCGTGGCCGATGCTCTGGCCGCACCGGCGGCGCTGGGATTGGCCTTTGCGCAGGCGGGCGCGCTGCTAGCCGGATCGGACTACGGAACGGAGGCCGGACGCGGTGTCAAGTGGGCGGTAACTTACACCAATCCGCTGGCCATGCGCTGGAGCGGTACGCCACTGGGCATTCCCTTGCATCCGGTTCAGGGCTACGCGGCGCTGGGCTTTTTGGCGCTGGCCTTCGGCTTGCTGGCATGGCTGTGGGCGCGGCCCAGAGAGGGAGACGTGGCTGGCGCGTGCTTGATGGGCATCGGCACAACGGTCTACGTAACCGAGTTGTGGCGCAACCCGGTGGGCCGGGGCGCACTGCTGGGCGGAGCCCTGGACGGGCCGCAGGTTGCTGCCGTCATGTTGGTGCTTGCCGGGGCGCTCATCCTGCGCAAGCATAAAGGAGCCGCGCAGGACAGCGGCGAGCCCAGACATGGATGAGAGACGCACGATCGATGTGCCGCCAGAGGCGCGAGGGCAGCGGCTGGACCGGTTTCTGACCGAACAGCTCGGCGGGGTGAGCCGCGCGCGTGTGCAATTGCTGATCGAGCAAGGTGGCATCCTGGCCGATGGCGAGCGAGCCAAAGCCTCAATGCGGTTGCGCGGCGGCGAGCGCCTCATGGTGACCGGCGAGCCGGGGCTCCCTCTGAGCCCAACGCCATTGAAGGCCATGCCGGAAGCCATCCCGCTGGAGATTGTGTATGAGGACCATGATTTGGCGGTGATAAATAAGCCGGCGGGAATGATGGTGCACGCCGGCTCGGGCCGGACCGAGGATGCGCGCAGCCGGGGAACGCTGGTGAACGCCCTGCTCTATCGTTTTCAGAATCTTTCCTCGGCGGGCGGGGAGCTGCGGCCGGGGATCGTGCACCGGCTGGACAAAGACACCAGCGGGTTGATCGTAGTGGCCAAGAACGACCGCGCTCATGCGGCGCTGAGCAAGATGTTTGCCAACCGGCAAATCCAGAAGACCTACCTTGCGCTGGTGGAAGGCGCGGTGAAACGCGATCGAGGGACCATCAACGCCGCCGTCAGCCGCGACCGCGTGCGGCGGAGACGCATGACTACGCGGCCTAACGCAAACGCGCGCATGGCCGTCTCACATTACACGGTGGTGCGGCGCATTGCGTCGCGGTTCGGCAAATTTACGCTGGTCGAGGTGCGCATCGAGACCGGGCGCACACACCAGATCCGCGTGCACATGGCGTCAATCGGCCATCCGGTGGTAGGGGATACGCTGTACGGGGGCGCGGCCCAACTGACGGACTGCATAGCCATGCAAGCCACGCCATCCAGGGCTGCGCGGCGTAAGACTGAGCCGGCAAAAATCAGGCTGGAACGGAATTTTCTTCACGCCGCGCGGCTCCAGTTCGCTCACCCCGCCACCGGCCAACGCTTGGAGTTGGAGGCGCCGCTGCCCAACGAACTGGTGGGTTTTTTGGGCCAGATCGAGGATGCCCGGGTAGAAAGCGCGGCGGAAGGAGCAAGTTTGCAGGCGCGGCTGGGGGGTGCGTTCGAGCGGATGCAAAAGTTAAAATGAGAGTTATGATGAATCAATCTTCTACCTCGTGGACGCGCCGCTGGGGATGGTGGATCACCTGCGCTCTGCTTGTAACCGTGCCGGTGACTGCTAAAGCGGTAAAGAAGAAAGCGGATCAAGCGCAGGCGCAACCTGCGCAAGCTGGGGCGAAAGGACAGACGCTCGCCCAGCCGGGCCAAGTGCCAACGGATGTGAACACGCCCACCATCCACCTGAACGTGAACGAGGTCGAGCTCATCTTCACGGTTACCAACAGGCAGGGGCGCTACATCCCGAATTTGAAGCTGAGCGACTTTGCGCTGCTGGACGATCGCCGCGCCCCCCAGAGAGTGACTTCGTTCCACCAGCAGATCAATTTGCCGCTGCGCGTGGGCCTGCTGATCGACACCAGCACCTCCATCCGCTCCCGCTTCCAGTTTGAGCAGCATGCGGCCATCGACTTTCTCCTCCAGATTCTGAGGCCGCGCAGCGACCGCGCCTTCGTGATGGGTTTCGATGTGACGCCGAATGTGACCGCCAACTGGACCAACGACCTTGACGCTTTGGAGTCGGGCGTCAATGATCTGTCGCCGGGCGGCGGCACGGCGCTGTACGACGCCGTATACACGGCCTGCCGCTACAAGATGCTGCCCGAATCGCGCGGCCGGGAGCCAGTGCGCAAGGCGATCATCCTGATCTCGGACGGCAATGACAATCAGAGCCGCGTTTACTTGAGCGAGGCCATTCAGGAGTGCGAGCGGTCAGGCACCATCATCTACGCGGTCAGCACCAACTGGACCCCGAGCCGAGGCCCCGGTGACAAGGTGATGACAGAGCTGGCCGATGATACCGGCGGTCAGGCTTTCTTTCCCGACATAGAGGAAAATATGTCAAAGAGCTTCGCGAGCATCGAGACTGAGCTGCGCAGCCAATACGCACTCACCTACACGCCCGCCGACTTCAAGTACGACGGCTCATTCCATACCGTTTATCTCTACTGCTACGACCGGCGTTATCACGTGCGCGTCCAGAAGGGGTACTTTGCGCCCCGGTCTGCAACCGCGGAATGAGTCCTAAGCTGAGTATTTAAGGGTACGAGAAAAAAAGGAGCGCAGAGAGGACGCGCTCCTTTTCTTTTCTTAGAGGCAATTTCTCTGTTGTGTGGAGCGAACTGTTCCGAATCCGAACAGCGGAGATGGTTTTTTGTTTCAATGTGGCACATGTTTCGATTCCGGCTCCTCCCGGCTCACCTATTGCGCCGGATGCACGATGAAGTAGGAGAAGACGAATACCAATCCTCAATCAGGCGGCCAACGCCACATGCATTTGGCGGGATGGTAGCGGCATCCTGGGGAAAGCAGAGGACGAAAGCGGCGAAGGCCGCAGAAAGGCCTGGCCAGATATGCTCTGGGCAGAAGGCGGCGGGAGTCAGACATTCCTTCCCCGATTTCTGCGCTGGTGGGGCACGGTCCAGAAGGTGGAAAGAGAAGCCGGTTGATGGGACGACTGAAGAGCAGCCAGAGAAGCAATCATAAACAGGGGCGGTGCGAAGTGAGGGGAACGCGGTGATCCGGCAGGCAATTTCGTGCGACATCTGCGGAGCAGAGAAGAAACAGACGAACCACTGGTTTGTAGCCTATGAGCAGAGTGGGGAATTGCGAGTGAGCGGGTGGAACTCGCGCAACCGCCTGCGGCCGGGGTCGAAACACCTGTGCGGGCAGACTTGCCTGCACAAGCTGGCAGACGACTTTATGGCGCGAACCATCGCCGTGCGGGCACAACGGGCTGCTGTTGAAGAAGCCGTGGAAGAGCCGCAGGATACCCAGAGCGTGTATCCGAGGATGGGTGAAGGGGCCAATCCGGACGTGGGGCAGGCGTCTGGCGAGGTGGAGTCATCGGCCCAGTTGCTCACGCCGCCGGCTCCGATTTTGCCCAAACCCGCATTCCGGGTGCAGAGCGGCCTGGTGACCATGCCAGGGAGGCTGCGGGAAGACAATTTTGTGCCGGGAGAAAATGGGCCGCCGCGTTTCGCGTCGCGCCGTTGGCGCGCCCAAGCATGGGAGCGGGAACGCGAGCGCACCCTGCCTGTGGTAGAACGCCGTCGAACGCCAGCCTAGAGCGGTTTCAGAATTTATGTGGCGCTTTTCGGTTTGTGCTTTCTGGGTACAGCAATTTTGGAACCGCCGTAGACCGGCAGGATGAAACAGACGATTTCCAATACGCCCAGCCGATTTCCAATACGCCCAGCCGCTGCTCAGGACTGAGGCCGGTTTGGGCAACGGCGCAGGGATTTTGGACCCGCTCTACGCCCCCATCCACTTGCGCAGTTGCCGTTGCGCCGGCTTTTCCACAAAGTGCAGCGCCAAAACAGACAACGCGACCAGCAGGACGTAACTGAGCCAGGGATCGAAGCGGGCCAGCCCCAGCCGGTTCAGCACATGGGAGCCGTGAATCAGATTCCAGAAGTTGAAGTGCAGCAGATAAAGGCAGTAGCTGGCCTCACCCACGAAAACCAGCGGTCGCGCACCCAGTAGACGCGACAGCGGATTCTCACCGGCAAGCCCCAGCACGATGCACCCGAACAGCGGCATCAGCAGTCCATCATGCGCCAAGGCAAACGGAATCGCGGAGCCAAGCGATAACAAACTGAAGATCGCTCCAAAGCCAAAGACTCCCAGCAGGAAGCGCAAGCGATGAGCGCGCTCGATCATCTGATCCAGACTCGCCAGCATCACCCCGAAGACAAAGCTGGCCAAATGCGGCAGGGGCGTAAACTTTAGCGCCTGCAACCAAGGCCCGTAGCTCCAACGGTCGGGATGCGCGATGCCGTCGGGGTTAAACGCAATGTAGAGCGTGCCCGGAATCATTCCCAGAGCCCACACTCCCGCCATTTTGGCGATGTGCGGCGCCATACGCTCGGGCTCTTTCCACTTTGCCATCCACGGAAAGATGAAGTAAAAAAAGGCCTCGGCTGACATGGTCCAGGCCGGCGTGTTCAGAAACGTCGCAATCGACGGCACCCACCCCTGCAGCAAAAGCGGCGTTAACACCATCCCCAACCAGAACATTTGGTGCGTATAGGCCTTGTATGCTTCGCTGAGCACCTGCCAACTGAGCAGCAAGCTCAAAAAGTAGATGGGATAGATCCGGATCAGCCGCGACTTCCAGAACCGCACCTTGTTAAGCTGGCCGGCCCGCGCCTTGGGTGCGTGGTTATATGCCAGCACAAACCCCGAAAGCATGATGAAATAGCTTACCGGGGCGTAGCCGGCATTGATGACCGGGGCCAAAAACCCGAACCATTGGGGATTGGAGAAATGAAAGAGGAGAATGTTGATGGCCGCGAAAAAACGCAAGCCGGTCAACGCATGCAGGCGGGCTGGTCGGCGCATTTCCACGTGCAATTAGACGACTCCGCGCATTGACCGGAGGACCGGTGATGCGGCCAACTGCGTAAGCAAACTACTGCTAGTTTCGCATAGCCTGGCGTCCGATGCCAGTTTGGCATCTCAGTTTGGCGTCCCAGAAGTCCCTCGTGTAAATAGAGAGATCAACCGCATATCCTTCGGCTTCGCAAGCTGCAAAAAACGTGGCTTGCTCCGCACAGGATGACGGCTTGTTTATGTTGTGATTTTCAGGGGCAGGACGCTAGACGGCCGCTGCTTTGTCCGCCCTCACCAACGACCCGACCTTTTCGCCCAGCACCACCCGCCGGATGTTCCCCGGCTGGTTCATGTTGAAAATAATCATGGGCATGTTGTTATCCCTGCACAGGCTCACCGCGGTCAGGTCCATCACTTTGAGTCCCTGACGCAGAATCTCCATGTAAGTAATCTCGTCGTACTTCACGGCGTCTTTCACCAGCACCGGGTCGGCGTTGTAAACGCCCTCCACCTTCGTGCCCTTCAAGAGGACGTCAGCCTTGATCTCCATGGCGCGCAGGCTGGCTGCCGTATCGGAAGAAAAAAACGGGTTCCCGGTGCCGGCGGCGAAGATGACCACACGCCCCTTTTCCAGGTGCCGCGTGGCGCGCCGGCGGATATACGGCTCAGCCAACTGGTTCATAAACACTGCGCTCATCACCCGGCACTGCACGCCGCGCTTTTCCAGGGCGTCCTGCAAAGCAATGGCGTTAATCACAGTGGCCAGCATTCCCATGTTGTCGGCGCTTACGCGATCCATCTCCCGGGCCTGTTCTTCCACGCCGCGGAAGAAGTTGCCGCCACCCACTACGATCCCGATCTCTACGCCCAGCGCATGAACTTCGGCGATCTCATGGGTGATCCCACCCACTTTTTCGGCATCCAGGCCGAAACCGCGTGAGCCCGCCAGCGCCTCTCCCGAAAGCTTGAGAACGATTCGCTTATACATGTCTTTCCGAGTATCGCATACGGGCGGAGAATGGCGCTTTGCCGGTTTGCCCGCGAGGATCAGCTTCCTTGCCCCCAAAAACAACCCCGGCACCAAGCCGGGGTCGCGCTTTCCCGCTTGGCCAACGGCTTAAACGCGAACCTTCCCCGTTGCGCGGTCCACTTCCTTCAACCGCGCCGCCTTGCCCCGCAGTCCGCGAATATAGAAAAGCTTGGCCCGGCGCACCTTGTAACTGCGAACCTTCTCAATCCTCTCAATGACCTTGGAGTTAAACGGGAAGATACGCTCCACGCCCTGCCCAAAGCTCATCTTGCGCACCGTAAAGGTGCCCTGGGAGCCGTGGTTGATGGCGATGACCAGACCTTCAAAGGCCTGCAATCGCTCCTTTTCTCCCTCCTTGATCTTCACCTGAACGCGAATCTGGTCGCCGGGCACAAACTCCGGCAAATCGGTGCGCTGGAGCTTATCTGCCAGGCGCTGCATAACGGGATGAATTGACATGGTGATTCCCTGCCTTGAATTTAGAAATTTAAGTTTATCAGAGAACCGCCGCCGGCTCCTAATTGCCCACCTGCGGTTTCAGCCAATCGCATCATGCACTGGCTACGGTCTTTAGGGCGCTACCCCAGCCCCTCTCAAGGATTACCCAACGTTGGCCATGATGTACGTTTGTGGCCGCCGCGCTCGTACTGCTCGTCCTGAGCTGTTTGCTATCCACACCGCCCGGCGGCGGGCTCTTCTGGCGGCCCGAAGAAGATGATGAAACGCGCGGCTGCATCTTGCGCCGGAACCGGCGCCTCCGGGAACTATTGCAAAAAGTTGCGCACACGGATTAAAAAATTAAGCATGAACGATTACCTTTGCCGCGCTTGGGCGCCCGCCCTGCGCTCAACCGGGCTTCGTGCCGGCAAGATAGGCGTCCCGATCCCAGCCGAAGCGTAAAATCACGTTACTGCCGTCTGATCGGGATCTTATGAACGGATTATGAGCGCCTGAATTTTCCTTGACATGCTACTGAATCCATCATAAAATCTGCTCTCGATGCTTCAATGCTTCAAACGTTTGAATAAAGAGCTTCTAACATATGGATGGATAACCATGAAAAACACGGGGCGCAAACCGCCAGCGTATCTGAGCACGGGGGAGCCTATTTGTTTTCTGGGCCCTTATCCTCTGTCCTAGATCGGTGACCTTCACTCAGGCTGCCGGCAAGGGGAGTATCAGCGGCACGGTCACTGACCCAAATGGCAGATGCACATTCAGGTATCAGCAAACTCGGGACGGTGTTCCACCCGCGAGTGGAGCGCATTTGGAGAGGGTCGTCGGCTTATGAATCGAACCATCGGTTGGTGTTTTCTTGCCTGCGCAATTCTGGCGCCGCCACTGCGAGCGGCTGAAGTGACGCCACTGCATGAGGGGTGGCATTTGCAGTCGGCCTGCAAGCTCAGCGCGACAGGCGGCGCGATATCCCGCTTGGGATTTTCGACGCAGGGCTGGATCAGCGCCACAGTGCCGAGCACGGTGCTGGCGGCTCAAGTGGCTGCGGGCATCTATCCAGATCCCTACTTTGGCGACAATCTGCGGAAGATTCCCGGCACTTCATATCCCATTGGTGCGAACTTCGAGAACCTGCCGATGCCGGCCGATAGCCCGTATCGTTGCGGCTGGTGGTATCGCGATGCGTTCAACGCCCCCGCCGCGACGCAGAAGGACGGCCGCTACTGGCTGCACTTCGGCGGCATCAACTATCGCGCAGATATCTGGCTGAACGGCAAAAAGATTGCGGACTCCTCGCAGATTGCTGGCGCGTATCGCATCTACAACCTTGATGTAACCGGTGTGTTGAGACCAGGCGGGAAGAACGTTCTGGCGGTGGAAACGTTTGCGCCCACGCCCATGGATCTGGGGATCAACTGGGTGGACTGGAATCCCGCGCCGCCCGACAAGGACATGGGGCTGTGGGGCGCGGTGGATATGGCCAGCACCGGTCCCGTGGCGCTGCGTTCGCCTATGGTGACGACGCATTTTTCCGGCGGCAAGCTCACTACGGCGGACCTGACCGTCTACGCAGAAGTGCAGAACGGCACGGATCATCCGGTGCAAGGGGTGGTTTCCGGTTCGGCCTCGGGCGCAAATTTCCAGCAGAGCGTCACGCTATCGGCGCATGAGACGCGCACAGTTGTCTTCACGCCGGAGCAGTTCCCGCAACTGCGCATCCAGAACCCCCAAATCTGGTGGCCCTGGCAGATGGGCAATCCGCATCTCGAACATCTGCAGATGAGCGTTCGGGTTCAGGGGCAGATCAGCGATCAGAAGACGGTCGCATTCGGTATCCGCGAGATTACATCGGAACTGACCGGCATGGGCAGCCGCCAATTCCGCGTGAATGGCAAACCGATTTTCATCCGCGGCGGGGGCTGGTCGCAGGATATGCTGCTGCGCACCGATCCCGAGCGGCTGCGCGAGCAGTTCCGTCTGGTGCTGGATCTGCACCTGAACACGCTGCGGCTGGAAGGGAAGATGGAGACGGACGGTTTCTTCCGGCTCGCGGACAGGGACGGAATCCTGGTGATGGCCGGCTGGTGCTGCTGCGATCACTGGGAGCGATGGAAGACCTGGACTCCGAATGACCTGGCTATCGCCACTGCCTCGCTGCACTCGCAGATGTTGCGGCTCCGGCATCATCCCAGTCTGCTGGTGTGGCTGAACGGCAGCGATAACCCTCCGCCCGCCAATGTGGAGAGCGCATACCTGAACGTGGAAGCACAGACGCATTGGCCCAATCCGATTCTTTCCTCGGCTTCGGGTAAACCGGCCGCAGAGACTGGTCCGAGCGGCGTAAAGATGACCGGCCCCTATAACTACGTTGAGCCGAGTTATTGGTATGTCGCCATGAAATTCGGAGGCGCTTTCGGTTACAACACAGAAACCAGTCCTGGGCCGGATATTCCGTCTCGCGCCAGCCGGGCAAAGTTCCTGCCCGATCCGGACGCGTGGCCGCCTTCGCTGGACTGGAGCTACCACATGGGCAGCGGGGACTTCAAAGACCTGAAGGACTTCCAGTCAACGATGAATGCGGTCTATGCGAAGCCGAACTCTGCGGCGCAGTTCGACCGCATGGCCGGCACCATGGAATACGATTCAGAGCGGGCAATGTTTGAAGCCTACTCCCGCAACAAGTACTACTCGACGGGCGTGATCCAGTGGATGCTGAACAATGCGTGGCCGTCGATGATTTGGCACCTCTACGATTACAACCTGGAGGAGGATCCCGGCTATTTCGGTGTAAAGAAAGCCTGCGAGCCGCTTCACATCCAGTACTCCTACGACGATCATTCCATCGTGGTGGTGAACAGCACCTATAAGCGGGCGGACGGGCTGCATGCCAGCGTCGATGTTCACGGAATCAACTGGAACCAACTTTACAGCGCAAAGAAAGTTATCAGCGCGCCCGCAGACAATGCGCAACAGGTTTTGAATCTGCCCGGTACGCTCTTCAACGGTATGGTGAGGATATTCTTCATCAGTCTGACGCTGAAGGATTCTGCCGGTCATATCGTCAGCCGGAACTTTTACTGGGTACCCTATACGCCGACTACTTTCGATTGGGGAGCAACGCAGTATACGTTTACGCCGGCGGCGTACTATCCGGATTTGACGGCGCTCACGCATTTGCCGCCCGCCACCGTCGCGGTTACGGCCGATATCGCAAATACGCCGCAGGGCCGGGAAATCCAGCTGCATCTCGATAACAAGTCATCCGCTCTGGCATTCCAGATCAGCGCCGCGGTCCGCACGTCGTCAGGCGGGCTGATCGCGCCGGTACTCTGGTCGGACAACTGGATCGAACTGGTGCCCGGTGAATCGAGAACGTTAACCGCCCTGTTGCCGAAGGACGCGCCCCAGTTCCCCGTCGTGCATATCGGTGGTTGGAACGTTACGGCCCGGACGCTAATACCAGCGGCGGCAGCAGGAGATTCGGCGCCGCAGTAAGAGTATTCGACCCCGAGCCGGAGATTGCCGCCATGCCAGCAACGGCCCGGCAGGCCTCTACACTCCGTCTGAGAAAGGTTCTTATTTTATGGGACCTGATCTTTTACGGCATGGTTCTGATTCAGCCTGTGGCCGGTATACCTCTTGCGTATCGGGTTTCTGATTGGCTGGGCGATGCTGCTGGATTATTTTGCAGCCGCTCATCCATGCTGTCTGGGGAGCTGCTTCTTTCGCTGCAAATTGTCTGTTATTGTTATCTTCACAGCGCGCCGTTCTGGCGCTATGCGTGACGGCGCGCTGCCAACCATCTGCGGGCCGTGCGGAGTGCGGATTTCGACTCTGTTCGAGGCCGGGGGATACCAGTTCGTGAAGGCCGGCGTTTTCCCGCGAGGGCAAGGGATTGCCGGAGACAGTTAGTGTGAAAGGAAGCGTGATAAACAGTAGATATAAGGATCCGGAGAGCATTCAGCGTGTCTCATATACCCGATGCGGATGATTCTGCTACGTGTGGGACCCGGCAACAGGCCGGCGCCCGGGAGCTTGGCTTGCCACAAATGCCATCTATGAAGCGCGCTCTAGTGAATCGCCGCATATTTTTGCTGGATTCAGCGCTGGCGCTGGCCGCCGCAGCCGTGTCTGGAACGAAAGAAGCCCTGGCGATTCCGATGGCCGCGGCGCCGGGACACCTGGCCAAACCGACCGCCGATCAACTGGCGTGGCAGCGGATGGAGTTTGGCATGTTTGTTCATCTGGGACCGGCGACCTGGCAAAACCGGGAATACGACAATCTGTCCACGCCGCTCAGTGAGATCGATCCGGATATTGACACCGATAACTGGGCGCAGTGCGCCCTGAACCTGGGAGCGCGCTATATCGTGTTCGTGGCCAAGCATGCCGGAGGGTTTTGCTGGTGGCAAACCAAGACGACATCCTACAGCGTTGCTCATATTCCATGGGAGAACGGGCATGGCGATGTGCTGCGCGATCTGCGCAAGTCGTGCGGCAAGTTCGGGCTGAAGTTGGGCGTGTATCTTTCGCCCAGCGATAAGTATCACGGCGCCGGCTTGGGAGGAGTCTGCAAGACCCCGGCCGAGCAGAAGGCTTATAACGCGCTTTACCGGGAGCAGTTGACGGAGGTGCTTTCGCGTTACAGCACCATGGTCGAGGTGTGGTTCGACGGTTCGATTGTGATTCCGGTGGCCGATATTCTTGCCCGCTACGCTCCTCACGCCGCGATTTTTCAAGGGCCGGAGGCGACCATCCGCTGGGTGGGCAATGAAAACGGGTTCGCGCCTTACCCGAACTGGAACGCGCTGCCGGAGGCCGAGGCCAGCACCGGGGTATCCACGGCGCGATTTAGCACCCCGCATGGCAATGTATGGATGCCGGTAGAGGCCGATGTTTCGATCCGGCGTCCGGACTGGTACTGGAGCAAGACGAACCTGACGGATTTGATGACGGTGGAGCAGTTGCTGGAGGTGTATTACCGCTCGGTGGGGCGGGGCGCTCAGTTGCTGCTGAATGTTCCGCCGAATACGACCGGACGGATGGCGAAGGAGGATTTTGCGCGGGCCAAGGAGTTTGGAGAGGAGATTCGCCGCCGCTTCAGCAAGCCGGTGGCGGAGACTTCCGGGGTGGGGCGCAGAGTGACGATTCATTTTGCGAAGCCGCAGCGGGTGGACCACGCCATCTTGCAGGAGGATTGCCGGTTCGGCCAGAGGGTGCTGCGCTATCAGGTGGAGGGATTGTCTGACGGGCAGTGGAATTCGCTGGCGGAGGGAAGTTCGATTGGGGTGAAGCGGATTCAGCCGCTGCAGCCGGCCAGTGTGGAGGCCCTTCGGCTGACGGTGAACCAGTCGCTGGGGCGGCCGGAGATTCTGCGTTTCGCCGCATTCGATACACATGCGGCGCCGCCCAAGGGGTGGGATGCTCCGAGCCAGCTTTGGGCGCCGGCTCCGGCGGGTTATTGGATTGGATCGACATTTCAGGTGGACTTGAGCCGGCAGGTTACGAGAGCGGCGCAGTACCTGGTGCATTTTATTCCGCAAAAGGGGCGAGTGAGAGCAATTCGCAACGTGGAGGCGCTTTTTGATGAAGAGGCCGATCCGAAGATGGTGCAGACGATTCCCGGCTCGCCCGGTTCACTGCTGATCGACGTAACCGGCGTGAATTACAAGGTTGTGCTGAAAGGCTCAATCGAAGGCGCGTCGCGGGGAACCGTGCTGGTCCAAAAGCTATAGAACCAGAAGCCGTAGAACAAAGACGTTTTCCGGGGCTAACCGCTGCGCGCCGGCGGCTGACCGGCAGGGCAGGGAAAGAGATGCTGCGAAAGAAGGTTTGCTGAAAGATAGCCTACGGCATTTTCGGAAATTGTGTAGTCCTGTTGAGATTGATATCGGAATGACTGGAAAATCCATCCTGTTGAATCGAATCCCGGCTCTTTTCCGCAAGAAACGCGGCGCTCCCGCAACGGCTGGTTCCTGGCTTGTGCGCGTAGCGATGCTGTCCGTACTGACGGCTGCACCGGCGATGGCGCGGAGCAGCTCTTCACCCTTTGCCTTCCATAACAACCTGATGCCGGAGCCGGCGCGCCTGGAGGTGGGTCAGGGGTATTTTCTGCTGCTGCCGGGATTGACGGCGACGACGGACAAGTTCCATAACGCGCGGTTGGACCATGCGATTGCGCGCGCGATGAGGCAGTTGAAGGAGCAGACCGGGGTTGTTGTTGCAACCAAGGTGAAGCACGGAGCAAGCAACGGCGCGGCCTTTGTGGTGAGCGTGGATGGGCCGGGAGCGGCCGTGCAGACGGTGATAGCTGACGAGTCCTACCAACTAGAGGTGACCTCGCAGGGGATTCACCTGCATGCGCCGGCGGTGGCGGGCGCGCTGGCGGGCCTGCAGACGCTGCTGCAACTGGTGCAGAATAACGGGACGGAGTATTTCTTACCAGGGGTTTCGATCCAGGATCACCCGCGTTTTCCGTGGCGGGGGCTGATGATAGATTGCAGCCGGCATTTCATTCCGATCAGCAAGATCAAGCAGATCATCAACGGAATGGCGGCCGTGAAACTGAATGTGCTGCACTGGCACCTGAGCGACGATCAAGGCTTCAGGATACAGAGCAAGGTGTTTCCGCTGCTGACCAAAGATGGATCGGGCGGAAAGTTCTACACGCAGCAACAGGCAAAGGAGATTGTGGCTTATGCGCACGCGCGTGGAATTCGCGTGGTGCCGGAGTTCGATGTGCCCGGACACACCAGCTCGTGGGTGGTGGGGTATCCGCAGCTCGCGAGCGCGAAGGGGCCGTTTCATATTCAGGACCGCTTCGGAGTCTTTAACCCGGTGCTGGATCCGGCCCGGAAGAGCACTTATCAGTTTCTGAACAAGTTCATCGGGGAGATGGTGAAGATTTTCCCCGGTCCGTACTTCAACATTGGCGGAGACGAGGTGAACGGGGTGGAGTGGAGGGAGAATCCCCGGATTCAAGCCTTCATGCGGAAGCGCCACCTGAAGAATTCGGCTGCGCTGCAGGCGTACTTCAACCGGCGGCTGCTGAAGATTGTAACTTCGTATCACAAGCGGATGATCGGCTGGGACGAGGTGCTGGTTCCGGGGTTACCGAAGAGCGTGACAATTCAGTCCTGGCGTGGTTACAAGTCACTAGCCAAGGCGGCGCGCCAAGGGCACGACGGAATTTTGTCGTCAGGCTATTACCTGGATCATATGACCCGCGCCTCAAAGTACTACGAGGTGGATCCGGTTCCGGAGGGCAGTACGCTGACGCCGGACGAGAAGAAGCGGATTCTGGGCGGGGAAGCGTGTATGTGGAGCGAGTATGTGGACGGCACGACCGTGGATTCGAGGATCTGGCCTCGGGCTGCGGCGATCGCCGAGCGGCTGTGGTCGCCGCGAAGCGTAAACAACGTGAACGACATGTACCGGCGGTTGCACGTGGAGTCGCTGCGGCTGGCATCGCTGGGACTTACGCAAATTTCCCAGGAGTGGTCGAGCCTGCGGCAGATGGCGGGCGCCGGACAGTTGGGTCCGTTGCGGGTGCTGGCTAAAACGATGGAGCCGGTGTCGTGGAATCAGCGCGCCAGGCACGCCAACGAGTACAAGATTACGACCCATGACCCGCTGGATCACTGGGTGGATGCGCTGCGGCCGGATCCTCCGTTCCGGCACGATTTTAAGCTTATGGTGGCCAGGTACCTGCAGGCGCCACGGAGAGAGCAGGCGAGCGGAATGAAGCTGACGAAGCTTTTTGAGCAGTGGATTGCCGCCGAGCCGGGTGTGATGAAGATGATGGAGCACGCGCCGTTGCTGGCCCAGGCCAGGGCTCGTCCCGGACAACTGGCGCAGTTGGGCCGGATTGGCGTGGCGGCGGTTTCCTATCTGTCGTCCGGCGAGGCCGCTCCGCAGGGATGGAAGCAGAAGCAACTGGCGGTAATTGACGCGGCGGCCAAGCCGGTCGCGTTGACGCAGTTCGATGTACTGGGCCCGCTCAAGAGAATGGTGGAATCCGTTCCGGAGAACAGCGGAGGCTGATTGTCTGGCAGCCGCATCGAGCGCCGGTTAACTGATTTGGCGCAGCAAGGCGGGCTTGTGGTTCGCCAGCCGGAGAATGAGTTCTCCAAATAGGGTATTGGCCCAAGCAAACCAGGATCGCGTGAATTTGGCGGGATGGTTTTCCTCGAAGGATTCGTGCATGAAGCCGGTGTTCGCGGTGGTGTCGCGGAGCCACTGGACGCACCGGACAATTTCTCCGTCGTCGATGGAGGTTAACGCGCGCATGATGATCGCGATTGGCCAGATATAACCCAGCCCGGTGTGGGGACTACCCACGCCGGAAGCCGCACTGCCCTCGAAGAACCAGGGATTGGCCTTGCTGAGAATGAACTTTCTGGTGCGTTGATACAGAGGATCGCGGACGTCGCAGGCGCCGAGATAGGGCAGGCTCAGGAGGCTGGGGACGTTAGCGTCGTCCATCCAATGATGGTTGCCGTAGCCATCGACCTCGTAGGCCCAGATTTCTCCGAAGGTGGGATGGTGGGCGACGGCGTGCTGCTGCACCGCTGGACGCACGGTGCGCAGCAGCGCTTCGCATTCGTTGGCGAGATTGTGTGCGGAGACGGCCGCGGCCAGTTCCTGAAGTTGCGTGAGTGCGCGGATGGCAAAGAGGTTGGCCGGCACAAAGAGCGGATAGGTACAGCGATCGTCCGAGGGACGAAACATGGAGAAGATCATTCCATTGGGGCGCGCCGCGTTACCGTAGCCGTTGAGCAGGAGGGTATCGAGGGGATTGGTGGTGAGTCGCAGGAAGGAATAAGGGCCGTGGCCGGAGAGACGCTGCTGCTCAGCGAAGGTGCGGACGATGGAGTGAGCGGCGCTCCGCCAATGGGTGTCGAAGGGGCTGGTGTCGCCGGTTGCGCGCCAGTAGCCGTATGCCAGGCGAATGGTGTAGCAGAGAGAGTCGATTTCCCACTTGCGTTCGCCGACGCCGGGCTTCATTCCGGTGTGGTCGTGTACGGCCCAGGGCAAGGGAGGGCTGGAAGGGCTGCGAACGAAGGCGTTGGCGTAGGGATCGATGAGAATGTTCTGAATCTGACGGCGCACGACGCCCTGCAGAAGGCGGGCCAGCCCGGGGTCTTGTTTGGCGAAGGGAAGGTAAGGATGCACCTGCGCGGAGGAGTCGCGCTGCCACATGGCGTCGATGTCGCCGGTGATGACAAAGGTGTCAGGGTGTCCGTCGCGGGTGCCGGGAAAAACAGTTGTGTCGAGCGTGTTAGGAAAGCATCGCTCGAAGATGGCGGCGAGCATGGGGTCAGGGATCTGTTTCTTTACCCGCGCAATGACAGCGTTGATGACCGGGCTGGTAAATTTTCTGTCGGACGGAGCAGGGCGTCCGCCCGGCAAGCCGGCGGGAAAAGCCGCCAGCGGAGACGGAAGAGCCGCGGCGACCGAGGCTGCGAGCCCGCCCTGCAGCAGGGAACGCCGGGTGAAGGGGAAGGCGGAGGCAGGATGGGAAGAATCAGTCATGGCCGATGCTCCTGGGTGTCAAGTTGAAGTGCCGCGACGAGGGCCTCGAGGGCGGAGCTCTGCGTGGAGGCATTGGCTGCTCCGGGAGGGCCGGACCACACGAGCCCGAAGGCGTGGGAGGGGGATTGATCGCGGCGGAGAATGCTGTCTGCGTTGCGCAGTATGAATCGTTGATAGCTCTTTCTGCTGCTGTACCGGTACAACGCGGCGAGGTTGCGCATGAAAATTCCCTTGAACTGGCTGCCGTCGCCGCCGCATTCTGGCTCGCACCGTTCGTGGAGGATACCATAGGGACCGGAAAGATTCCGGATTGCTGCGCTGGCGATGCGATTAGCCTCGCGAAGGTCTGACGGCCGGCGATCATGCCGGTAGAGCGCAACGAGCCCGCCAAGAATCACTCCCTGGTTATAGGTCCAATGCGTTTTATGGTTGTCCCGGCAGGCGGAGGTGAGCCCGTCGCTGATCAGGTGATCGCGCTCGATCATGCCGGAGCGGCGAAACCAATGCCACTCCCGCTGCGCCCAGGCGGCATATTGAGCGCGCTCCTTGCCGGTGAGAGCGAGGTTCGAGAGGTGCGCCGCGACGCTCAGGAACAGCTCGTTCGCGATTGCATTCTTGTAGGCCCGCTTCTTGCTCCACCACAGCCCGCCGCCGCAGGTGTTGTCCCATCCGGTCGTCATATTGGCGAAGATAATCTGGGCCGTGCGGAGATATTTTGCCTGCCCCGTCAGGTCGTAAGCGTCAATCCAGGTCAGGGCCCACCAGCCTTCGTCATCATAATAATGATTTAGAAACCCGGAATGGATATTGGCCGTATAGGTGCGGGCGATGATCGAGTCGTAGGATTGGTTGTGGGTAGTCCGGGCGAAGTCGATCAGTCCGGACAGGGCATTGGCGGAATTCCACCATCCGGTGGTTTCCCATAGGCCGGTTTGTGGGTTGTACCAGGATTGTAGCTGGGTAATCGCTTGTTGAACCTGGGCCTGCGTGGGCGGCGGGTCGAGCACAGCCGGGCGAACGTGCGGAGTGCGCGCCGCTCCCGCAAGAGCGGAGGGCGCCAGCAAAAGCTGGCATAGAGTTGCGAGGATGAGCAGCCGGAAGCGAGTGAACATGATACCGTTACCATGATAGGCGACCCGTTGCATCGGCGAGCTGATGGTGTAAAGAAGTCAGCCGGTAGCGAAGAATAAGAGGAAACCGGAGATTATCTGAAGGGCAGGGGATTCTGGAATGGACCGGAAGCTTTCGATGAAGAGGCGCGAATTTCTGAAGGTGTGTGCGGAAACGGCGGCCGCGTCGGCAATTTCGGCTCGCAGTTGGGCGGTAACCATGAGTCCGGCAGCGATGGGAATAGGGACGCAGGCAATCGGGCAAGGCCGGTTTCCCTTGCTGAACAACGTGCGTCCGGTCATTGGAACCGGCTGGCACGGGCATATGTTTCCGGGAGCCGTTGCGCCGTTCGGGCTGGTACAGGTCAGTCCGGACAGCAGCGGAATGCCGGAGCCGAAATGGAACGGCAAGTGGGATATTACCGGATGGGATCATTGTTCGGGCTATCACTACGGGGACAACGTAATTCGAGGCTTCAGCCACACGCATTTGCAGGGTACCGGCGCGAGCGACCTGGGCGATGTGTTGCTGATGCCGCTGGTGGGAGGGCGCAACTGGAGCTGGATTCCGGGCGTTGCAGGCGAGCAGGCCGAAGCGCAGATGGATGCGCTCGGCGGCGACTCTGGATGGGTGATGAGCCCGAAGGAGCAGGGTTACTGGTCCTATTTCACGCACGTCAAGGAGCAGGTACGCGCGGGCTACTATGAGGTGCAGTTGCTAACCCCCGGGGTGAAGGCGGAGTTGACGGCAACCACCCGCTGCGGCATGCATCGCTATACCTATCCGGCCCTGCCGGCCGGAACGAAGTGCGGGGTGATGCTGGATCTGGTGCATGGACTGGGGTGCCGGGTGTATGCCGCCGGACTGCACATGGAAAGCGCGACGCGCATCAGCGGGTACCGCTATACGCATGGCTGGGCGGCGGACCGGCAGGTGTACTTCGTGATTGAGTTTTCCCGTCCAGTGGTTTCTATCGTAGTACAAGTGGATGGCGCAACGCAGAAACTGCCGGCTGGGGGGCGCGTTCAGGGCAAGGATATTCGCGCGATTCTGACGCAGCCGGCCGAAGCTGAGCAATTGACCGTGCGGGTGGGCATCTCGCCAACCAGCGTGGATGGAGCGCGCAAGAATCTTGCCGCTGAAATTCCTGTGTGGGACTTTGACCATGTGCGGCGCGAGACTGAAACCCGGTGGGAGCAGGCACTGTCGGTGTTGAGCGCAGACCTTCCCCGCGAGGAGTTGCGGCAGACGTTCTGGACCGGCGCCTATCACGGGCTGGTGGCGCCGGCGGCCTTTAACGATGTGGACGGCGCCTATCGCGGGCAAGACCATAAGAACCATCCCAACCCGGGATTCACCAAGTACACGACGCTTTCGATCTGGGATATTTATCGCGGAGAGTTTCCCTTCGTCATGCTGATGCAGCCGCAGCGGACGCGGGATGTGATTGAGACGCTGCTAGACGATTACCGGCAATTGAAGCAGCACTCGCTGCCGGTGTGGCCTTTGTGGGCCAACGAAACGTGGTGCATGACCGGGTTTCACGTGGTGGGTATGATTGTCGGCGCTTATACGCGGGGCTTCCGAGACTACGACGTAGAGGCGGTTTACGCAGCCATGCGGGACACGGCGATGGTGGGCGCGACGGCCAATGGAAACCGGGAGTTGCAGGAGCAGTTCCGCACGCTGGGTTACGTGGCGGCGCACGGCCGTAATCAGTCTGTCTCCCGGACGCTGGATTTCTCCTACGACTACTGGTGCGTGGGAGCGATGGCGGAAATGCTGGGCAAGGAGGACGACGCGAAGATGTTCTACAAGTTAGGTCAGAACTACAAGAACCTCTTCGATCCCCAGAGCGGCTTCATGCGCGGTAAGACGGTAGATGGACAGTGGTATAAACCGTTCCGTCCGGATGAGGAGATCTGGGCTGACTACACGGAATCCGACGCCTGGCAGGCGACGTTTAACGTGATGCACGACATACAGGGGCTGATTGACCTGTATGGCGGGGATGAAGCGTTCATTGCAAAACTGGATGCATTGTTTACGTCGCCCTCGAACGTGCTCAACTCGCCGCCGGATATTAGCGGCATGGTTGGACAGGATGCGCAAGGCAATGAGCCGAGTAATCACATTCCTTTTCTGTACTCCTTTGCCGGCGCTCCCTGGAAGACGCAAGAGTGGATGCGCAAGGTGGCCAAACTGTACAACAACACGCCGAACGGCGTGCCGGGCAACGATGATTGCGGACAGACTTCGAGCTGGTTTGTTTTTGCGTCGCTCGGTTTCTACCCGGTGAATGCGGCGACCGGCGTGTATGTGATCGGCAGCCCGCTGGTGAACCGCGCCAGCATTCATAACCCAGTGGCGCGCACCACGTTCACCATTCTGGCCGAGAACAATTCGGACGAGAACATGTACATTCAGAGCGCGCATTTGAATGGGAAGGAGTTGGCCCGCAGTTGGCTGACGCACGATGAGATCCTAGCTGGCGGCGAGTTGCGTTTCCGCATGGGCCGGCGGCCGAATAAGGAATGGGGCGCAGCGCCTGAGAATCGTCCGCCGTCGGGGCTGCTGAAGAGCAGTTACAGCTCGTCTTCTACGCCATGATTCCAAAAGTGATGCGATCAGCGCATTGCAATGGCTCCGCAGCAGATCCCCAACGGCATGAAGCCAGTGACTCAGGCCGGTCACGCTCTTGGACTCAGGTTCGGCATTTACGAGGATGCCGGTTTTGAAACCTGCGGCGGCCGCGCGGGCAGCGGCAAGCCGGATGGCGGCTCCAAGACGCATTTCGCTCAGGAGGCGCGACTCTTCGCTTCTTGGGGCGTCGCTTATCTCAAGCTCGACGGATACAAAAAGCTACGCATTCCCGGCTACGGGGGCCCGTCGCTCGGAAATGCGTAGATCAGAAGAAAATCAGATAATCACCGTGCAGCGGGACGACGAAGGCCGCGCCGGTTTCTAGAAGTTGTAGTGCAGCGCAAACTGCAACGTGCGCGGGTTCGAACGTGGCTGCTGTAGAGAGACATTGCCGAAGGTCAAATCCGTGATGCCGGAATCGGGATTCCCATAACTCACAATATTGAATGCATTGAAAGCATCCAGCCGGAACCCGATTGATTGCTCATGGTAGGTGGTGAAGTCTTTGAATGCAGACAGGTCCACATTGAAGAAGCCCGGTCCGCGGATCGCGCCGTTGCTTTCCGACCCAAAAGTATCAGGTGCGGGCACACCGAAGGCGCACACGCCATTGTCCACTCCCGGCGTGAGACAGGGCGTCGCCGAGGGATCGGTGCCCCACCAGTTCGCATTGCTGCGGCCCCTGATCTTCAAGGCGCGGTATTGGTTCACACGGCTGGCGCCGTAGCTATTGGAGTTGTTACCCGGCCCGGTGATGGTCTCCGGGAAACCTGAGTAAGCCGCCAGAGCAGTCGCCATCTTCCAGCCGCCCAGCGCCTCATCCACCAACCGGTTGGCATTGGGAAGAAACATTTGCCCACGTCCCACCGGCAGCGCATACACGGCCGTTGCGGTAACGTCCTGTTGCACGTCGTATCCGGCCGGACCATAGTCTGCATGGCTGTTGTAGTAGTTCTCGAATGCACCGCTGTAACCGTATCCTGCGGTGACAAAAGAACCGAACAGCGAATAGTTTCCCATGCTGTTGGTCATGGCCTTGCCCCACGTGTAGTTCAGGGTGTACTCAAGGCCGTGGTTCAAATGCTGGCGCAGCACAGCCTGCAAGGCGTTGTAATTCATCATGCCGCGCGACTCGGTAATCAGCAGGCCTCCGTTGCCGCCGACACCTAGCGCCGTATCCACCCCGTTTACGCCGATGTACTTGCTGTTGTAGAAGGGGGCCGACGTGGGATCGCCGTTCACCGTCCACTGGTTGACGTTGCCGTAGTCTTCAATGTGCTGGCCCATTTCGCCTACGTAACCAACCTGCAAAGATGTGGTGTTATTCAGTTCATATTCGGTTGTAAAGTTCCACTCCTGCACATAGGCGGGCTGAATGTCCTGCGGATACGCCGTGTAGCCGTTATTGGAACTGCTGTACTGAATGCTGGTGTCAGTATTCGTAAAGCCTTCCTCGGCTGTGTTCGGCGTAGCCACTGCCGTTGGGGTCGGGGAGTTTACCGTGAAACCCGCCGCCTGCATGAAGGGCGTAATCGCCGTAAGGCGCTGATTGTAAGAGTTACCCTCAAAGAAACTTACCGCACCATAGCCCCCGCGGACGACAGCGCGCGGATTGATTTGGTACGCAAATCCGAGGTGGGGCATCCACTGCCTGTAGTTGGGTTGGTAACAGGCAGTCGTGGGGCAGATCGCCGCGTCGGGCGGCGCGCCTACGGGAATGTGACCGGCATATTCAATCTGTCCGGTCACCAGATTGATATTTCCCGTTCGGTCCTGTTCCTCGACCCAGGGTTCGTCGAACTCGTAACGCATACCGTAGACCACTGTGAGATCGGGGAGCACCTTGTAGCTGTCCTCGGCGAAGCCGGCCGTGCGCCATTGACGCTGCCCCACGTTGGAGCTGGTAAGAGTTACGCCCCCTGACTGAACGCGGTCCAGCACAAAATCCGCCGCGCCATATCCACTCGCGGTTGTGGCATACGGGCTAGATGTGAAGGCTCCGGTGTAATTGAGCGAACCCATGTAGCCGTCGTTGTTGCCTGTAGGGTAGTTGTTCTGGTAACGCTTTGCATCGATGCCCAGGCTAATCAAATGCTTTCCGCGCTGCCACGTCAGAACGTCGGTGTAGGTGTAGGTATTGTCAATGACTCCGCCAACGTAAGCCGAGGTGCCGACGCTGGTGATGCCGTTGTTGAGGTTTTGGTTGGTGAACCCATTGTACGCTTGATGCGGAAAATTGATGCCTACCTTGCTGTCGCCAGCGGTGCCGAAGATTCCCGTTGGATCCGTCGGCAATCCCTGGTCCCAATCTGTCCGCGTAAAGCCGATACGCGCATCGTTCACGAGCGAAGGCGAGAATGTATGCACCCAGTTTGTCCCCACGATCCACGTTGGATATATATCCTCGACGGGGAAAAGAATGGGCATAACCGAAGTCCCACCGTTGTAGCCGTGCCCATCCGAGAAAAAGGCTGTGATTTTATCGTTTTGACGGGGGTCGTACTCCAGCTTCAGGTCGCCCTGGTTGTTGCCAACAAAAGTCTTGGTTGGCGCCTCATAGTTGTTGGCTGCAATTCCATCGGTAGGAGGTACGCACTTGCCGCCCGCCGGCGTCACCGGGTTAGCCGCCCCGCAGTCAGGATAGAGTTGCGGATTGGCGAACAGAAACTTGGCTACAGGATTGATGATAGGGATGCCTGTATCGCCGGTGTATGGCTGGAAGGTGTACACGGTCTTTCCGCCGACCGTGGAAGTGCTGAGCGAGTTGTAGAGTTGGACCGGATTGGGGCCGTTGAGCAATACCGAGAAATTGCCGCTTCGCATTGCGTCTGGGATCACGCTCGCGTGCTGGAATCCCCCGCTGTTCTCGCGCGCCCCCAGATAGTCCACAAAGAAGAAGAGCTTATCGTGCAGGATCGGTCCGCCCAGCGTTCCACCGAACTGCGACTGCGTGAACGGGCTGATGGGCGTCACCGGTGTAGTCTGCCCGTTGAGGTACGAATTGGCATCGAAGCGATAATTCTGCACATAGGCGTAGAGCGAACCGTGAAACTGGTTCGTGCCGCTCTTCAGCACCATCTCCACAGCGCCGCCATTGACGTTTCCCTGATCGGTCGAGGGGTCGGCCGTCACCACTTTCATCTGGTCGAGAGCCTCGGGCGCCGGACTGTACGAGATCAGGTTGTTGTAGGTCTCGTTGTCGTCGATGCCGTCGATTGAGTAGTTGTCCGCCTGGGCCCGATTGCCATTGAAATTGGGAGTGTCGGAGTTGAACGTACTGCGCTCGATGCTTGTTGTGCCTGCGGTCCCGTATGAGGACACCGCGCCCGGCATATATAGCGTAACCGCTGAGAAATCGAGACCGTCCAGCGGCATATTCGAGATGGTATTTGCGGTGAAGACGTTGCCCATGGTGATGCTGCTGGAATTCAGAATCGGCGCTAACGCTGATACCTTCACGCTGGTGGTCTCGCTGCCCACCACTAATTTCACATTGAAGTTCGCCGTCTGCTGCACTTCCAGGGAGAAAGGCGCGATTTTTCCACTTTTGAACCCGCGCGCCGTAACCGTCGCCTGGTAGTGGCCAATTGGCAGAAATTCAATGCGGAAGATCCCGTCCGCATTTGTCATTACGGTCGAGGCCACACCGGTGTCCAGATCGGTGGCCACTACCTTGGCGCCCGGCACCACAGCGCCACTAGGGTCAGTCACTTGGCCGGTAATCGTGCCCGTTACGGTCTGGGCAGCGGCTAGGGAAGCGCACAGTGCCAGTGCGCACCCAAGGAGTATGCGTCGAATGTTGTTTATCTTCATCGAGAACCTCGCATCAAGTGTTGCAGGTGGTGGGCAACTGCGCACAATTGCCGTTCATGTTGGGGAATCGTGCAGTATGTGCTGCGTTCGAAAGCTGGCCGTGGCCGAGGCGGCAGCAGTGTCTGCAACGCCAGCGCCGAAAAGTCGAGCCTGTTCCGCGGCCTGTTCTTAGCGGCATTCGCCGTGAACGTATTGCGCTGCGTGATGTTATAGGTGTCGAGGATTGGCTCTGCGGCCGATGCGTTCCGTGAGCTGCTTGCACGTCCGGCGCGCATCGTTACGTCGAACTTTGCCGTTTGCCGCACCTTCGGAGTGAATGCAGGAAGGATGGCGGTGGTAAAAGCGTTTGCAGGCACCGTGCCCTGGCTCCGGGCAGTGACGGTAGTACTGGGAATGGCGGCGCCGATTGTGTCTATTCTGATACCTCTGAGATGCATACACCTTCTTCACTATTTTTGTAATTTGTAATCAGTACGCACCTTCTGCGACACGGATTTGGAGCCGGTACCACAGGCCTAATCAATCCTGAAACACATTAAACTTAAAAATGATCGGAAGGTCCATAAAAATTATCATTTCAATCAAAAAATGGTTCCCTCATATCGCTATGCGGTATTTCTTCACGCCCGGTATTGGTCTAAAAGCTTTAGCAGCCCCCTCTGCTCCGGCGGCAATCGTGCGGAAGCCGGGGAAGGCCTCAGCCTAGCGAAGGCTTAAAAACCAGCATCTGACTGTTCCAAAAGGCTATGTCCGGCATATACCTAGACCGTGGTCACGCGAACGCCAGCAGCCTCAAATGCCGCGGCGGTGCCTGGATCAATGCCGGTGTCGGTTATCAGCAGATCAATCTCGCGCGGCGTGCAGATCATGGAAGGACTCACCATGCCCATCTTGCTGGAGTCGGCCAGGACTATCACTTCCCGTGCCTGCTTGACCATGACGCGCAAAACCGCGGCCTCATCCGGCTCGATCATGGTTGCTCCGCGCTGCGGATGCACGCCGGTAACCCCAAGGAACAGGCGGTCCATCACGAACATATTCAGAGTTTCGATGGCTGCCGGGCCAACCAGAGAGAATGCACCGGCCCACCGCATGGCCCCGCCAGTAAGGGTGGTGTGAACACTGGCGGCAGAGCTAAGTTCCATGCCGATATTGACGGCGTTGGTTACCACATGAATGTTTCGCCGGTGTTGCAGTTGCTTGGCCAACAGCGTGGTGGTGGTTCCCGCTGAGATTCCCACCATATCTCGTTCCTGAACCAACTCGGCAGCCGCGCGGGCAATA
This sequence comes from Acidobacteriota bacterium, assembly GCA_021800255.1. GTDB lineage: Bacteria > Acidobacteriota > Terriglobia > Terriglobales > Acidobacteriaceae > Telmatobacter. The sequence continues at coordinate 1,878 of JAJYZC010000005.1, read as the reverse complement.
CGCTGCTTTTCTACTGTAAAGCGGCCTTCGCGCACATGGAAAGAAGCATCGAAACGAAACGGCTCGTAAATTGCGCCGCTGGAGAGCATGGCCCCGCCGTGAACCCTGTGCACAAGTCCCCGCTCTTCAAGGCGGGCTAAATCGCGCCTGATGCTTGCTGGCGATGCCGAAAGCGCTTCTGTCAAGTCATTGACTGAAGTCTTGCCTCCGCGCAGCAGCAGATGCAGGATCTCATTGGCGCGCTGGTCAGTCTTCGAGGACATGCGGTCGAACCCGTTCGCTCCAGCTTATTCTACGGCAGAGCGTGCAGAAGATGCCGCAATCGCATCGAGTTTCTCGCGAAGGATGCGCACGTCGCTTTTGCGAACAGCATAGCGTATATGCCCTTCTTTACGGGCGCTGGGCCGCACGCGCTGGATCAACATCCCCGTCGGGTGTCAGCGCGCCTAACACCACCCCATCCGCGCCCACTCTGCGCACTTCCGCTAGGTCGGCCAGCATGACTCTGGCTTCGCTCGGAGAGTAACAAAGATCGCCGCTTCGGTGCCGAATCATGGTAAAAACATTCAGCGTTGTTGCTGCACGAACAGCGCGCACCAAGCCGGCGGCCTGTGATCGACTTGAAAGCGCCGTGGGTCCATTCAGGCAGAAATTCAATGCCGTGTCTGACGGCCTTGCTCATCTTGAGCAGGTTTACCAGCGAGAGCACGACGCGCAGCAACGGCTCATCCAGGAATCGGAAAGATTGGAGTAGCAGGTGCCCCGGTGATCAGCTGGTCACGTGCCGTTCGCCGTTCGTGCCCCATTCATCCACAGTCTTATCGTGGATGAGTGGGAGACCACAAACCTCAACCCGGCAGGTGGCTGTGTCCCAATCGTGGCGTACTTTGCGATCGACGGGGAGCAGGTCAGGCGTTACCCTTCGATTTTTGAGCGAATGGCGGGAAACCAGCGCCGCTCAATCCGCGATCTAAAGCAGCCGGCGTCGCCGCAGCGGCGGACGGCCTTCGCGCAGGAGGGCCGCCGTATTGATTTCGCAATAGCTGCCGTATTCATTTTGCGACCTCCAGAAGCAGACCGCCGGAGTCTACGCTTTCCAAACTCGCCGGGTCCCCCACTGGCAGAACGGGAAGATGATCTCGCGCTGGATGGCCTCGGCTTTTTTGAGAACCGAGAAACGCTTCCAGCGCATCATGGGTCACCGCGACCTATGGGCGCTGGAAGCCATCCTCAATCCCACTGCGACCGCCGGCCAGAATGCGCGTAGTAACATCAACCTAGCCACCGCTCTCCGCTTGCAACTGGGAGCGGAACATGCTCGTGAGACCTGGAGGACGGCGCTGTCAATCGTTTGAAGCGTCTCGTGATCTGAGGTTTACTCGACGGCCAGGTTGCCTTAGACTTGCCCTCGAAGCGGCAACCTCTCCGCCCCTGACCAGCCAGCGCCGCAAGGGGGACTGCAACCGCAATATCGCCTCGATCCAAGGGGCGGGGTTCGCTCGGCGCGAAAGGCAATTGACGCCAACCCCTGCAAGAAACAGACGGCCACCACTCCAACCAGTTCCGGGAGGAACAGCTTGAGACAGCGAAAGTCTGGTCACGTTACATTGCTCGATATCGCGCGAGCCTGCGGGTTTTCTGTGTCGACGGTGTCCATTGTGCTTAGTAATGCGCCGCTTGCGCAGAAAGTTGCGGAAGCAACCCGTTCTCATATTCAAGCCATCGCGCGGCAACTCGGATACCATCCCGACGCCTACGCACGCAGCCTGCGGCACCGGCACACGCAGACCGTCGGAATTCTGGCCTTCGATCTGTCCGATCCGTTTTGCGTGCCGATCATGCGCGGCATCCAGGAGACTCTGCACGCAGCCAACTACC
>JAJYZC010000045.1 GCA_021800255.1 Acidobacteriota bacterium | reverse complement strand
GGCGGCTCTATCATCATGCGCCAGCGCGGCACTCGCATCAAGCCCGGCCCCAACGTCGGCATCGGCTCTGACGACACGCTCTTCGCCAAGGTCTCCGGCCGCGTCAAGTTCACGGATCGTGGCCGCAGCGGACGCTTCGCCTCCGTGGAGCCGGCGTAAGAGGCAGGGCTAGGGAATCAGCAACAGCCGCGGCATGGCGCGGTCTTTGCCGTTTTCAGGCGAGTTCTTCAGGCCTCATTGATGAACCAAATCGCAGATCTTTCTCCAACGGTTCCGTGAAAAGCAAAGGCCGCGGCAAGCGCCGCGGCCTTTTTCTGATTCCTGCTTTTACAGCTCCGATTGCCGTCCCTTCAGGTTCCGTGTGATAACCTTCTCCACCACCTTTTCCACGTCGGTTAGGAAGAAGCTATTGGCGGGCTGCTGCACGGCCACTTGGGTCCCGGTGTGGCCTAATGCGGATGCAATCTCGTTCCAACGGTAGATGGCCGAGTTCACTGGCATCATCAATGGCTTCCGGACCGGCTCAGGCAGCGCGTAGTAAACCAGCCACACCCCCAGAGAGGTCAAGATCAGCGCGTGGTAGGTAAGCTGCAAAGGCCCGCTCAGCGGCGTGTGTGCCGACGACAAAATAGAAAAAACAAAATCGTTGACCGACATCAATCCAAAACCCAACGCCATCCCGAATGGTATATCCCGGATCGTCAGCCGCAGTGACTTCTTGGACAGGCACAGGAAGATCAGCAAGCTCAGCTCGAGAATGCTCACCGAACGCATCAGAACAAAGGACACGCCAGCCAGCAGGAGCGCCCAGTGGTGGTGGAACCCGCCTGCGGAGAAGCTCACGATCAGCGACACCACGACCGTCCAGCGAAAGACGATGATCCCAAATTTTATCAGCCCTGGAAACGGCGACAGCGCGGCGCGGAAGATTTCAATGCAGATCAGGAACACCAACACCGCGCTGGCAATATAAACCGCCCAATAGGCGAAAAAGTGGATCATGGAACATACCGCCCCCCACGGCTGCTCCTGAAAGTACAGCAGGGCCGCCAGAACGGGCGCCGAGACCACGTGCAACCCGAGATACGCGCCCATAGCCGGGAAACGCTTGCCCAGCCCTTTTTTCCAGAACAATAGACCGGCCGTGGCCCAGAGAAGAATCTCCGCCACGCTCACCACGGACATCGCTGGATTGAGATGCATAAATAACTGCCTACGCTATCGAAGGCTACCTCAGAATAGCGCCAAGTACCTTATCTCTCAACCACGAATGCGTAACTGCCGTATGGCACTTTTGTGTTACATTCCCGATCTTCAAACCTAGCAGCCCATGGCTTAAGTAGCGAATCTCTGGCAAAATCTTGAGTGAACCGGAAGCGAGAGAGCTGCCAGGCAGTTCAGCGGTTACGGATACCCTGTGGGCGCAACTGGAACAAGCCCAAGAGCCATTGTCGAGCCGCCAGCCCTTACACTTTGCCGATAAGACCTTGGGATTGATTACGCGCAGGCCTACGGCGGTGGAGGCCGCGCATGTCGGCCAACCCACTCTCGCTGATAGCGTGCGTCATCGCGCCGGATGTCACCAAGGAGAATTTCGCCCTTTACCAGAGCGCCCTCGGCGCCAGTGAACCGTCTTCGCCGGCGGTTGCGGCGTGCCCCCCATCGGGAGCATGATGAATCTCAACCAACCAAGATAGGGGGAATTATCATGCCGAAATATGTCGTCGAGCGGGAAATTCCAGGAGCAGGGAAGCTGCCGCCTGAACAACTGAAGGCGATTGCGCAAAAGTCGTGCGGCATCCTGCGCGAGTTGGGCCCGCAAATCCAGTGGCTCGAAAGCTTTGTGACGGATGACAAGATCTACTGCATCTACATCTCGCCCGATGCAGCGATGATTCAGCGACATGCGCAGCTCGCCGGATTTCCGGCCCACCCGATTGCCCAAGTGCGATCCATGATCGATCCCACAACCGCCGAGTAAGCCCGGCACACGCGAGCGCGGAGGCAGTTCGCCGCTATAGCATTTTCGGAAAAGGTGCAGGCCGAAACCGCTCCTGCTGAGTGAATTTTTCCTCAAGAAAAATCCACTTGTACGGCTCTCAATCGTTCACAGTATTTCCGAAAATGCCGTAATGCTGCACCTTGGATTCAGCCCAGGCGCGGTCGCGCTGCAAGGCGAAACACGACTCATCGCGCGCGAGCGGGAGCCGCCAGCGGATCGTGTCGCCACTCTATGCAGGCCGTCGTTCCCAAAGCCGCGTCTGCTAAAGTGAGGAGTGACCCCCTTCGCTCGAACCCTTGCCGGACAAGGGGCCGGCGTGCACCTGCGGGGATCGAGCTAGAGCCTTCATGCCTCACGATCTGCCCAAAGCCTACGACCCCACGGCCATCGAAGATCATTGGGCCGGCTATTGGGTGCGCGAGAAGCTGTTCGCCGTGCCTGCGCCTGCTCCACGCACGGCGCCTGCCCAAAACCAAGGCCAGGACGGTCAATCCTTCACCATTCTGTTGCCTCCGCCCAACGTCACCGGCCGCCTGCACATGGGCCACATGCTCAACCAGACGGAGATGGACATTCTCATCCGCTGGCGGCGCATGACGGGCAGGCTCGCCCTGTGGCTTCCGGGCACCGACCACGCCGGCATCGCCACCCAGATGATGGTCGAGCGCCAGCTCGCGAGCGAGGGCTCGTCGCGGCAGAAGCTGGGCCGCGAGGCCTTCATTGAGCGCGTCTGGGAGTGGCGGCGCCACTACGGCGGCGCCATCCTCGATCAGATGAAGCGCCTCGGCGCCTCCGTGGACTGGAGCCGCGAGTACTTCACCATGGACGCGCCCCGCTCCGCCGCCGTGCGCGAGGCCTTTGTGCGCCTTTACCATCAGGGACTCATCTACCGCGGCGCTTACATCGTCAACTGGTGCCCCCGCTGCCAAACCGCCATCAGCGACCTTGAAGTGGTTCACCAGGAGCAGAAAGGCCATCTCTGGGAGATCAAGTACCCGGTCCTCGGCGATGGAGGCCAAGAGACCGGAGAGCATATCACCGTAGCGACCACGCGCCCTGAGACCATGCTCGGCGACACGGCCGTCGCCGTTCACCCCGAGGACGAGCGTTACACGCGCCTGCACGGTAAACGAGTACGCCTGCCGCTGGTAGGCCGTGAAATTCCTATCATCACAGACGAGTGGGTGAGCCGCGACTTCGGCACCGGCGCGGTCAAGGTGACGCCCGCGCACGATCCCAACGACTTTGCGCTCGGCGAGCGCCACCACCTGCCCTCCATCAACGTGATGGACGACCGCGGCCATATCAACGAGAACGGCGGGCCGTACCAGGGCCTCGACCGCTACGCGGCGCGCAAGCGCATCGTTGCCGATCTCGAAGCCCAGGGGCTGTTAGCCGCGGTCAAAGACTACACCAACAACGTGGGCCACTGCGACCGCTGCAAGACGGTGGTTGAGCCGCGGCTTTCCATGCAGTGGTTCATCGCCGTCAACAAAGCGCCGAACAGCGGAGGCGCGTCGATGGCCGAAAAAGCCATCGCCGCCGTCAAGCCAGATGAGAACGGCAAAAAAGCCATCCGCTTCACGCCGGAGAACTACGAGAAGATCTACCTCGAATGGATGACGAACATCCACGACTGGTGCATCTCGCGGCAGCTCTGGTGGGGCCATCGCATTCCCGCCTGGCACTGCGCCGTGTGCCACAAGATCACCGTGCCCCAGCCCAACTCAACCGCTGATCCCACGGTCTGCGCTCACTGCGGATCGAACGAGATCGTGCAGGAGACCGACGTGCTCGACACCTGGTTCTCGTCGGGGCTGCTGCCGGTCTCCGTCTTCGGCTGGCCGAACCTAGTCCTCCCCGGAAATTCGGGTGCCCCAGGTCCCCCGATGATGGGGACCTGGGAAGAGAATCGCGCCAACTTCGACGCCTTCTACCCCACCAGCCTGCTCGTCACTGGCTTCGACATTCTCTTCTTCTGGGTGGCGCGCATGATTATGCTCGGCTGCTGGTTCTCGTCGGAAGTTCCCATGCCCGACGGCAGCCCGCGCCCGCTCGCCGAGTCCGTGCCCTTCCGCGAGGTCTACATCCACGCCCTGGTCCGCGACGCCAACCGCGAAAAGATGTCCAAGACCAAGGGCAACGTCATCGACCCCATCGAGATCGTGAAGCAATACGGCACCGATGCGGTGCGCTTCACGCTGGCCTCCATGGCCTCGCCGGGCACCGACATCGCCTTCAACGTCGCCCGCACCGAGGGCTACCGCGCCTTCGCCAACAAAATCTGGAACGCGGCGCGCTTCATCTTCATGAATGTGGACCGGGCTGCCGAGGCTGGGATTGCCGCACCCATTGGCACAATTACTCGGTCAGACTTCATGTTGAACAAATGGCCAATCGAGGAGCTTTGGATTCTGGCGCGGTTGAACAAGACAGCCAACGACGTGAATCTGGCTCTTGAGAAATATCGATTCGACGATGCGGCGAACTTCGTCTATCAGTTTTTTTGGGGAGAGTTCTGCGATTGGTATCTCGAAATCGTAAAGCTGCGTCTGGACTTCAGTGATGCGGCCAAAAAGCACGAATCCGGAACGGCGCTCGCAACGCTCCTGTTTGTTTTCGAGAGGGCATTGAGATTGCTTTCGCCATTTATGCCGTTTATCACCGAAGAAATATGGCACACACTCTACGGCGGTGGTCCTCCGCGCGAATCGATTGCGCTGATGAGCTATCCGCAACATGAGAACCTCGATGACATCAGAAGGATGACCTTCTACAGCTCGGAGATCGCCATGGAGCACTTGCAAATAGCGATCGAGGATCTCCAGCAGGCGATTGTTGCACTTCGCGCGCGGCGTAAGGAAATTGGCGTAGATGAGAAGGTATTCGTCAACGCCAAGATAGCTTCCGGGAAATCACGCGTGCTCGAAAAGAATCTTGAGATACTTGGGAACATTGACATAATCCAAAGACTTGCGAAGATTAAGGATTTGGAGATTGTCTACTTCTCTGATCGCGACCCCGGAGGGAGGTACGCAGATCTGGCTTGGCAGACATTCGGCCCCGTCGATGTATTTGTAGAATTCGACAAACACGTGGATATTTCGGCCGAGCGCGAGCGCCTTACAAGAGACATCGCCAAGTACGAAAAGGGCTTGGCCACCGCCGAGCGTCAACTGGGGAACGAAAGCTTTCTGGCCAAAGCGCCTGCGCATGTCGTCGAGGGCCTGAAAAAACAGGAGGCCGAGACACGCACCTTGCTCGAAAAAGCCCGCGCCGCACTCGCTGCGCTGCCGGAAAGTTGAAGCCTCACACTTCGCACGAACCAGCTAATGGCTGAAAGCTAAAAGCTGATAGCTGTTTTCCGAAGGGAAACCCATGGACTGGAAGAGCCACAAGATCGACGCCTTGCTGGAGCAGGCCCTCGAAGAGGACCGGGCCGCGCGCGACGCCACCACCAACCTGACCATCGATCCCGATCTGCGCGCAGCGGCCTCGATTGTGGCTCGCGAGGATCTGGTGGTCTGCGGTTTGGGCGCTGTGCCGCGCTTCTTTGAGATCTTTGCCCGGCTCGATCCGAGTCCGCAGGCGCAAACGCGCTTCGAGGTGGTCAGCCATCCGGAGATCTTCGACGGCGTGCGCGCGCGCCCAGGCCAGGTGCTGGCCGTGATTCGCCACAACGCGCGCGTGCTCTTGAGCTGCGAGCGAGTGATCCTCAACCTGCTCCAGCATCTGAGCGGCATCGCCACGCTCACCCGCCGCAACGCCGACGCCATCGAGGGCACGCACGCGCGCGTGCTGGACACGCGCAAGACCATCCCCGGCCTGCGGGCGCTGGAAAAATACGCCGTGCTCTGCGGCGGAGGAACCAATCACCGCATCGATCTCGCCAGCGGCATTCTCATCAAAAACAACCACATCGCGCTGGGCGGCGGCCTGGCTCCGGTGCTGACGCGCGCCCTGGAGCGGCGCCGCATGGGCCAGCGCGTGCAGGTGGAGGTGCGCAGCGCGCAGGAATTGGAAGAGGCCCTCAAGTTTGGCGCCGAAGCGATCCTGCTGGACAACATGACGCCCAGGGAGGTGCGCCTCGCCGTGGAGCGCATCAAGAAGGAAACCGCCGGGCAAGAGATGGATGGGCAAGCAACGGCGGGAAAGGCCGGCCGCTGGATTCCCACCGAAGCCTCGGGCGGCATCGTGCTTGAGAATATCCGCGCCTACGCCGAGACGGGCGTGGACTTCATCAGCGTGGGCGCGCTCACCCACTCGGCCAAGGCCGCCGACATCGCCATGCGCATTGCCGCGGAGTGAGGCTGTCGATGTGCGATCTTGCCGCTCTTGAGGCTGCGCTCGCGGGCACGATCTTCAGGGGCAAGCTGCACTTCGCGCCGTCCACCGGGTCCACAAACGCCGACGCTCTTCAGGCCGCGCGCAGCGGCGCTCCGCACGGTTCGGTTTACTTTGCCGGCGAGCAGACGGCCGGCCGCGGGCGCGGCGGCCACGGCTGGATCTCTGCCGCCGGCGAGGGCCTGTACGTCAGCGTGCTGCTGCGCCCGGAGTTTTCTGCCGCGCGGCTGCCGCTGTTGCCGCTGGCCGCGGGACTGGCTGCCGCCGGCGCCATCCGCGCCGTCTCCGGCCTCGCCGTCGATCTGCGCTGGCCGAATGATCTTTTGATCGGCGCGCGCAAGGCGGGCGGCATCCTGGTTGAAGCAAAACTCGAGTCCAAAACTTCGCCCCACGCAGTGGTGGGCATCGGCGTCAACGTACACCAGCGCGGCTTTCCGTCCGGCCTGGCCACGCCCGCTACCTCGCTCGATTTGGAGTCCGGCTGCCGCATCAGCCGCCAGCCGCTGCTCGCCGCCCTGCTAAAATCGCTGGAGCGCGAAGTGGATGCGCTTGCCGATCCCGCAGCGGCGAGGATGGTCCTTGCGCGCGTGGAACAAGGTTCCTCGTGGATGCGCGGGCGGCGCGTAGAGGTGCACGGGCCGCAGGCCTGCACCGGCCTTACAGCGGGGCTGGAGGAGAGCGGATTTCTGCGCGTCGAGACTGCGAATGGAGTGGTGACCGTGCAGACCGGCGGTTTGCGCGACGCGGGGATGGGCTAGCAGCAAGCTTCTAGCCACTGGCTTCTGGCTGTCGGCGTTCCTCGACGCGCTTTGTGGATGATGAAAAGGGGGCTCTTGATTTGCATGAAAGGAACTAAGAGCTAACAGCTAGGAGCTAATAGCTAAAAAGAAACATGCTGCTCGCTCTCGATGTCGGCAACACGAATACGACCCTGGGCCTTTATCGTCTCGACACGCTGAAGCCCGAGCTGGCCGCGCATTGGCGTGTCACCACGCACCGCGCCCAGACCGTGGACGAGTACGGCGTATTTTTTGTCAATCTCTTCGAGAGGAACGGCCTCAAGCCCAGCCAGGTGACGCACATCATCATCGCTTCGGTGGTGCCGCCGGTCGAGTCCACGCTGCGCCAGATGTGCGAGAACTACTTTCACGTGCAGCCCATGTTCATTGAGCCGGGCATCCGGACGGGCATGAAGATGCTCATCGACAATCCCGCCGAGCTGGGTGCCGACCGGCTGGCCGACGCCGTGGCTGCCTACGATCGCTACGGGGGGCCGTGCATCGTAGTGGACTTCGGCACGGCTACGAAGTTTGAAGTGATCTCGGCGAGCGGCGAGTACCTGGGCGGCGCCATTGCGCCGGGCCTGGGCCTCAGCGCCGATGCGCTCTTTTCGCGCGCCGCGCGGCTCACGCGCGTGGACATCAAGCGCCCCGCCAAGGTCATCGGCACTAACACTGTCACGCATCTGCAAAGCGGATTGTACTTCGGCTATATCGGTCTCGTGGACGGCATCCTGGAACGTATCCTGGCGGAGCTGAACCAGGCTGGGCCGGACCAACAGCCGCGCATCGTCGCCACTGGCGGCTTGGCGCGCATGGTGGCCGGCGACTCGCGCTACATCAAGGAAATTAACGATCTGCTGACCCTCGACGGGCTGCGCATCCTCTTCGAGCGCAACCGCGAGGCGCGGCCGCGGGGACGCGCACACGAGCGCCAGAGTGAAGCGGGAGCCTCTGCGGACCATGGATCCCAAGTGAGCCCGGCGCAGCGCGGAGAGGAGCGGCAGCCTTGAACTGCTCCCGATGGGTCGCGGCATCGCCGATGTTTTCGTGAGGCGCTGCGGTGCGCAACTACTTCAACTACTTCACCGAGATTGAAGAACGCTTCCAGCAGCGGCGGGGATCGATTCTGCTCCTCTCCACGCTCGACTGGGCGCTGATCGAGACCTGGCGTGAGGCGGGCATTCCCCTCGAAGCCGTGCTGCGCGGAATCGATACGGCCTTCGACAGGTACGAGGCGCGGCAAAAGCGCGGCCGTATGAGACGCATCAACGGCCTGGCCTGGTGCGCGCAAGCGGTGATGGAGGCCGCGGTGGAGTTGAAAGAGGCGTCAGCAGGTACGGCCTCCGCGGACGCGCCTGCCAGCGAGCCTGGCTTTGAGCGTGAGCGTGTGGCTGCGCATCTTGAGGCCGCCGCCGCCGCTCTGGATGCCGCCGCCGTCGCTCCCGATGCTTGCCGCACCACGGCCGCGCGCCTGCGCGAGCTGGCCCAAGCCGCGCGCGGCGCAGACTCCGATCATCTCGCGCACGAGGCCCCTAGTTTGGAGGCGCTCGATCTGGAGACCCTGGAGCGATCGCTTACCGTGCTCGAAGAGAAGCTATTCGCTGCACTCACCGCCGCCGCGCCGGAGGAGCTTTTGGTGGGCCTCAAGGAGCACGCGGCCCACGAGCTTGCGCCCTACCGCAGCCGCATGGGCGCCGTTGAACTGCGCCAGGTGGAGCGTCAGTTTGTGCAAAAGCAACTCCTGGTTCACTACAGCCTCCCCCGCCTCAGCCTCTTCTATATGAGCCAGCAATGAAGAGACGGCTGAATCAGCCCGCGCGGAAAAAAGCCGCCCCGCCGCGGCCAATCGCGGCCCATTCCGCGCCGTTCGATCTCGTGCAAATTGAAAAGCCGGTCTACGGCGGCGCGTTTCTGGCGCGTGTGGAGGGCAAGGCGCTCTTTGTGCCGCTCGCATTGCCGGGCGAGCAGGTGCGTGTGCGTATTGCCGAGAACAAGCGCGGCTACGCTACTGCTGAGGCTGAGGAGATCGTAACCTCCGCGCCGCAGCGGGTCGCGCCCGTCTGCCGCCACTTTGGTGCCTGCGGCGGCTGCCACTATCAGCACGCGGGGTATGCAGCGCAGCTCCAGTTCAAGCAAGCCATTTTGCGCGAGACTCTGGAGCGTGCCGGCGTGCGCGCGCCCCAAGAGATAGCGGTGCTGAGCGGCGAGCCGTGGGCCTACCGCAATCGCATACGGGTTGCGTTCGATGGAGCGGGAAGTCCCGGTTACCGGGGCCGCCGCTCCCACAGTGTGATTCCTATTGCCGAGTGCCCCATCGCCGCGCCGCTGCTGGTGCGCGCGGCGCAAGGCGCTGCCGAAATCTTGCGTCAACCGCCGTTTGGCCAGATGCCCACGGAGGTTTCACTCTTCTGCGACGCTGCCGAAACTGCGCTGTTAGTCAGCGTTTTCACACGCGGCGCTGCGAAAGACGCCTTTCAGGATTTTGCCCGCGCGCTCAAGGAACGGGTTCCCGCGCTGAGAGGCGCAGAGCTTGTGGCTGCGGGAAGCCCAGGCCAACCGCCGCGCGCTATCTCGCAATGGGGCGCAACTTTTCTCACCTGCCGTGCCGCCGGCTTCGATTTCCGCGTGGATCACGGTGCATTCTTTCAAATAAACCGCTGGCTGGTGGATGCGCTCGTTGAGAGCGTGACCGCCGGCCGCAGCGGCGCGCTGGCGTGGGATCTCTTCGCCGGCGTGGGCCTGTTCGCGCGGCGGCTTGCGGAGGGCTTCGCGCGCGTTGTGGCCGTCGAGTCCGCGCCCGCGGCGGCGGCTGCGCTCGAACAGAATCTCAGCGGGACAGGCTCGACTGCCGTGACAGCCACGACGCTCGAGTTTCTGCGCCGCAACCGCCCCCCGCGGCGGGCTGAGCGCCCCGATCTGATCGTCGCTGATCCGCCGCGCACCGGCCTTGGTGCAGAGGCTTGCAAGCTGCTTGGCGAGATTGCCGCGCCCTCGCTGGTCTATGTCTCCTGCGACCCGGCCACGCTGGCCCGCGATCTGCGCGCGCTGCTTGGATCTGGCTATGTGATTCAGAATCTGGCTCTCGCCGATCTATTTCCGCATACCTTTCATATCGAGGCAGTGGCCGAATTGCGCCGTTTACGCCTCAGAGCACAAAATTCGCGTGCCGGGGACCCCTTTTCCTGATAGGCTTGATCGCAATCATCCTTTGTTGATTCAGGCGCGATGCAATTGAGCGCACCTAGCTTCGAGCAGAACGCCGGGAACCCTACGCACAGCGTGGGGTCACCCACTGTTTCCGTTGGGCCCGACGCGGAATGGAGCGCCGTGCCTCTGTTTCATGCCGCGTGGCTTTTCGCGCTCGGCATTGTCGCTGCCCACTGGCTGTGGCTGCGGCCCAGCCTCACGCTCGCTGCGCTTGCGCCCGTGGCTGTCCTGTGTTGCGCTGCGGCATTTCGCGCGCAGCGCATCGCCTGGCTTCCGCTCAGCGTCTTGTGGCTGCTTTTGGGCGCATGGTGCGCGGAGATGCAGCCGCAACCGGCGCCCTCGCCGGCTCTGGCCACGTTCTCTGACGGCCTCCTCCGCACAGTAGAGGGTACCGTCGTCGACGCTGGCCCTGTGCGCACGGAGATCGAACAGAATGTGGATGAACGTTTGCCCGCGGCTCCCTCGCAGAGCGTCGATCTCCGCCTGTCCACCATTGAGAAGGTCACCGGCACTGAGGACGATCAGGTTCCCGTCACGGGTGGGGTGCGGGTCACAGTGCGCTGGCCGGTGGGCAGTGCCGTCCAGCCTTTTGGCTGCGGCGAGCGCATCCGTGCCGTTGTTCCCTTGCTGCCGCCGGAGATATATCACGATCCCGGCGTCTGGAACCGCGCGGACTATCTTCTCGGCCAGGGCATCACGTCCATATCCTCGGTTAGAATCGCGGACGTCGAACGCCTGCCCCAGGCAAAAGCTTCCAACGGCATCTCTACACTGTTCGGGTTCTTCTTGCCGGGCGTGCCGCTCTCTTGTCGCGTGAGCGGCTGGCAGCACGCTACCACCGCTCGTCTGCTGGCTCTGCCCGCTGCCATGCGCCGCCTGCCTTCAGCCCTGCGCCTCACCCCGGACGACGCCGTCATGCTCTCCGCCATGGTCGCGGGCGACCGCACCTACCTGACCCATGCCCTGCGCGTGGGTTTCGAGCGCACCGGCTCCTTCCACATGCTGGTGGTCTCCGGCCTTCACCTCGCCATCTTGGCCGGATGCGTCTTCTGGATCACGCGGCGTCTGCGCCTGCCGCGCGCGCCGGCTACATTCCTCACTATCTTCGCATCCTTCGCCTACGCGCTCTTTACCGGCTTCGCCACGCCCGTCCAGCGCTCGCTGCTGATGATCACTCTTTATCTGCTGGGCCGGCTCGTCTATCGCCAGCGCAGCCCCATGAACATCATCGGCTTTGCCGCGCTGTGTCTGCTGGCTTTGAGTCCGCTCAGCCTCTTCGACGCCAGCCTGCAAATGACGCTGCTGGCGGTCATCGCCATCGCCGGAGTTGCCGTGCCGTTGCTCCGGGCTACCGTGCATCCGTATTTGACGGCTACGCGCGACCTGCGCCTTATCGCTCTGGATGCAAAGCTCACGCCCAAGCTGGCGCAGTTTCGTGTGCAGATGCGGATGATCGCTGTGCGGCTGCAATCCGCAGCCAACTCCCTCATCGCCTGGCGCCTTTTCCCCCGGCTGGTGCGCTTTCTGCTTCGAGTTGTGGAGTTGCTCGCCATCTCCTGCGTGGTAGAGCTGGCCATGACCCTGCCCATGGCCGTCTACTTCCATCGCATCACGATCTTCGCGCTGCCGGTGAATGTTCTAATCGTGCCGCTCCTGTTGGTGCTCATACCGGCGGCGCTGCTCATGCTGCTGGCGCTGATTGTGTGGCTGCCGGCAGCCGTGGTTCCGGCCATGATGGTTGCCCTCGTACTGCACTTTGGAGTCGGCTTGGTGCACCTGTTCGGTTCCATGACGCTTGGAGACTTCCGCATACCCAGCCCGCTGCCTTGGCAAACAGCAGCCTTCTGCGCGCTGCTGGCGGCGGCTATCGCGCTGGCTCACTGGGGATTGTCGAACCGGGGCCGCTGGCTGCGCCGCCTTTCCTGGGCCGCGCTCCTACTGGCCGCGCTGGCTGCGGTTGTGCCGCGTCCTGTTGAGCACCCGCGAGACGCTCTGCTCGTGGAAGCCATCGACGTGGGCCAGGGAGACTCCATCTTGCTCATCACACCGGACGGCAAAACCCTGCTGGTCGATGGCGGAGGCTTCGGCGGCGGCCCGCACTATGTTCCGCAGAACTTCGATATCGGCGAGGACGTAGTTTCGCCCGCGCTGTGGGCGCGCGGCATTCGCCATCTGGATGCGGTCGCGCTCACGCACACCGACTCCGATCATATGGGAGGACTGCCTGCGGTGTTGCGCAACTTCCATCCCGATGCGCTTTGGGTCGGCGAGAATGCGCCGATTCCGCGCTATCAGGCGCTGCTCGCCGAGGCAGCGGCACTGCACATTCCGGTCCGGTCCTATCATGCGGGCGACACGTTCGCCTTCGGCGCTGCTCAGGTTCGGGTGTTTTCGCCTTTCCGCGGCGCTCCTGTCAGCCGCACCCACGCCAACGACAATATGCTGGTGCTGCGCGTGGCCTACGGCGCCACCTCCGTGCTGCTCGAGGGCGACGCCGAGGCGCCCCTCGAGCGGGCCATGCTCGCCGAGCCGGGCCTCCAGAGCACACTCCTCAAAGTGGGCCATCACGGCAGCATCACCTCCACCCGCCCGGTGTTTCTGGCGCGTGTAGACCCGCGCTGGGCCGTCATTTCATGCGGATTGCACAACCGCTACGGCTTCCCGCGGGAGGAGGTGCTGAGCGAGCTCGAAAGGGCCCAGGTGCGGACCTTCGCCACCGATGTCAACGGCGTCTCGTGCTTTGTGCTCAACGGCAAGACCGCTCATGCGGATCCGGATTGCGGTTCGGGCCAGGGACCGTGAAACCCTTCAGCCGCGTGGCCTCCCTGACGTGATGGCTGTTGAGGAGAACCAGTCCTCCCAAAATTAGCAGCCAGAGCCAACACGCGAACCAGCAGCAGCCGGCGCGGGTTGAATGTGGATGCCGCACTCGACTTTACGTCCCGCCCAGCGGCCCGAGCGTGGGTCGTTGGGGTCCAGCGGCAGCGAGGTGCACGGCTCGCAGCCAATGGAGGTGTAGCCGCGCTCATAGAGCGGCAGCAGCGGGATGGAGAGCTGCTCGCAGGCGCTCCACACGTCGCGCGTGGTCCATGCCGCCAGCGGCGCAATCTTCAGCACCTGCTTGCCGCCAGGCAGCGTGAACATTCCAGACTCCTCCAGCGCCGCGCGGCTCTTGGCCTGCTCGCGGCGCAGCCCAGTAATCCACACACGGTACTGCGCCACGGCTTTGAAGAGCGGTTCCACCTTGCGCAGCCCGCAGCAACGGTCGGGCGCGGATTGGTATAGCAGGCCGTGCTCGGCTTCCTGCTCGGCGACGGTCTTCTCGGGCCGCAGGTTGATGAGGTTCAGCCCCCACTCACGCGCCATGCGGTCTCGGTAGGCGTAGGTCTCGGCAAAGTGGTAGCCGGTGTCGAGAAAGAGAATCGGAATTTCAGGATCGAGCGCGATGGCCAGCTTTGTCAGCAGCATATCTTCTGCTTGAAAGCTGCACGTCAGGCACACGTCTCCCTGACCCGTGATTTCCCGCTCCAGCGCAGCGCGTACTACATTCAATTTGGTTCCGGCCTCGGTGTTCATAGCAACTGTGTTCATCACAAATCCGCCTTTTCTGAAGAGATAAAAATGCCTGTACGGTGCAACAACTGGTGGACCGCGGCAACGGCCTGTATCGAGTCCGCGGCACCCACGGTGATTTCCACGCCTTCCGCACGCGCGGCAAGCGTGACGTCCTCGTCTGCGCGAACGACGAGAGCAAGCAGTCCAGACCGGGCCGCGATGCCAGAGACAATTTCGAGCAGGCTGGGGTGCAGCAGGAACGCGTCGTCATCGGCTTCGATGCGGCTGGTCACGGCCCCCACGGCAAAGAGGGATCGCTCAATGGAGTCGATCAACTTCAACGGACCGGAGATCTCGATGACGCCGCCGCGGTGACCCCAGCGCGCTTCCCGTTCGCCCGCGGTCACGCGCCCCCATGCGTCCGCAGCGTCATCTGCGGCCGCACCCGGGTCGCTGAATGCTGCGGTAATCATGCCGGCGGCAGCGGTAGCGTTCGATTCGGGATCGATGAGAATAAAAGCGCCTGTGGAGCGATTTTCCGCGTAGACGTCGAGCGCGATCGGGCGCAGCAGGTTCAGCGACACGGCGCCGATGTCGTTCATGCGCAGCGTTTGCGCGGGCACATGGTCCAGCGCGGCAAGGCCGGTGCGATAGTCGATGGCAGCCAGGAACGCCGGCGCCGTTTGGCTGGTGTGCTTGAGCAGGTAGCGGCGGCCCAGATCGAGCGGGCGCTGGTCCATCCACACCAGCGCAGCTTTGATGCTGCGGGCCACGGTGGCCTGCGCGTCGGATGCGACCATCAAGTCGCCGCGGCTGATGTCGATCTCGCGGTCGAGCACGAGCGTGACCGAGAGCGGCGCTGAAGCTTCATCGAGGTCGCCGTCCCAGGTGACGATGCGCTTCACCTTGGCATGGCGGCCTGATGGAAGCACCGTGATGCTGTCGCCTGGGCGTATGCTTCCCGAGGCAATCTGCCCCGCAAAACCGCGAAAGGCGTGATTTGGGCGCAGTACGCGCTGCACAGGGAAACGAAACGCCGGGGTCCCCACGGACGGGTCTTTGTCCGTGGGGTGTAACGCCGGGGTCCCCGCGGACGGGTCTTTGTCCGTGGGGTGTAACGCCGGGGTCCCCGCGGACGGGTCTTTGTCTGCAAGGCGCAGTGGAGCGGTGTGCGTCTGTTGTGCGGAGGGCAGCGATTCCAGAAGTTCTAGCAGCGTCGGTCCGGCGTACCATGGCATCGCCGCCGAGCGATGCACAACGTTGTCGCCGGCCAGCGCGCTGACTGGGACAAAGTGGACTTCCGCCGGCGTCCCGGTGTCAGCCGCAATCTGATCGAGGACCGCGCTGAAATCGGCTTTGATGGCGCGGAAGGCCCCCTCATCGTAGCCGACCAGGTCCATTTTGTTCACAGCCGCCAGAATGTGGCGCACGCGCAGCAGCGATGCGATGTAGGCGTGACGGCGCGATTGGATGAGAACGCCCTTGCTGGCGTCGATGAGCACGACAGCGGCGTCGGCGGTGGAGGCGCCGGTGGCCATGTTGCGCGTGTACTGTTCATGGCCGGGCGTGTCGGCGATGATGAATTTGCGCCGCGCGGTCGAAAAATAGCGGTATGCAACGTCGATGGTGATGCCCTGCTCGCGCTCGGCGCGCAAACCGTCAGTGAGCAGCGCAAAATCGATCTGGCCGGGAGCCGTGGTTCCTTTGCCCTCAATCGAGCGCACCTGGTCTTCGTAGACCGACTGCGTGTCGTAGAGCAGCCGGCCGATGAGCGTGGACTTGCCGTCGTCCACGCTGCCGGCGGTGGAAAAACGCAGCAGATCCTTCTGGCGTTCGCGCTCCAGAAACTCATCAATCGAAAATGAGGAAGCCGTTGCTGCCGCCATTTAGAAGTAGCCCTCCCGCTTCTTGATCTCCATGGAGCCTTCCTGGTCGTGATCGATCACACGGTTGGCGCGCTCCGAGGAGCGGAACGAAATCAACTCCGCGATGATGGCGGGAATGGTGTCCGCATCCGAGCGCATGGCCCCCGTGCAAGGGCTGCATCCCAGAGAGCGCAAACGGCACTTGACCATCTGCGGCCTCTCGCCGGGCAGCGCCACAAAGCTCTGCTCGATGGGCATCAGCGCATCGCCGCGCACGTACATCGGCCGCTCCTTGGCGAAATAGAGGTCCACCACGGGAATCTTTTCCTCGTGGATGTACTGCCACACGTCCATCTCCGTCCAGTTGGAGAGCGGAAAGACGCGAATGCTCTCCCCGGAATGAATGCGCGCGTTGTACAAGTTCCACAGTTCAGGGCGCTGGTTCTTCGGGTCCCATTGGCCGGCTGCGTCGCGGAAGGAGTAGATGCGTTCCTTGGCGCGCGATTTCTCCTCGTCGCGTCGCGCTCCGCCGAAGGCGGCGTCGAAGTTGTAGTGGCGAAGCGCGTCGAGCAGAGCCTGCGTCTTGAGCAGGGCGCAGCAGCGCTTGGTGTCGAGCACCATGGGATTGGTTCCCGCAGCGATGGCCGGCTCGTTACGCCATACCAGCAGCTTCGCGCCCACTTGGCGCGCCATCTCGTCGCGAAAGGCGAGCATCTCGGCGAATTTGAAGCCGGTGTCGATGTGCAGCAGAGGGAAGGGAATGGGAGCGGGATAAAAGGCCTTCTGCGCCAGGCGCAGCATCACCGACGAGTCCTTGCCGATGGAGTAGAGCATTACCGGACGCTCAAACTCGGAAGCCACTTCACGGAGAATATGAATGCTTTCGGCCTCCAGCAGGCGCAGGTGGCTCAGGGGTTGTGATGAGCGCGGAAGAGCAGACGGTGATTGCCGGGGTGTTTCGGTTTCAGCGACCAGCATTGTGACCTCACTGTTTCAGGGGAATCACTGCAAGCCGGCGCGCGCAAAGACAGACCCGGCTCTTCAGCTACGGGTGCGTCTTTTGATCGATTGCTTGAGGAGATCGGAGACTAGCGGGTACACCCGTCGAAGATGTTCGACAGGCTACAACAGCAGCGGCTTAGGGAAGCGCCAACCATGTGTAGATTTACCTTAACAAAAATCCGGCATGAATACAACATTTGGAAATTGCGCATTTCGAAATTGCATCGGGCCGGCCCGCAACCCGGCGAGGTTTTCCTGCGGGATAGGCGCATCGGAGAGCCTGTTGAAAACGAGTGGTTTTCGAGAGGATTCCGATCTCATATAATCGGCTCATGAGCCAACAACCGCTGGTAGGCATTGTGATGGGCAGCAAGAGCGACTGGGAGGTGCTCTCGGCTGCCGTGGAGATTTTGCGCACCCTGGAGATTCCGCATGAGGCGCGCGTGTTGAGCGCGCATCGCACGCCGGACCAGCTTTTTGCATATGTTGAAGCAGCGCGCGGCCGGGGAATGCGTGTGCTGATCGCGGGGGCTGGAGGCGCGGCACACTTGGCCGGCGTAATGGCCGCCAAGACCTTGCTGCCCGTGCTGGCGGTGCCCATCGCGGCCACGCCGCTGAACGGGCTGGACTCGCTGCTGGCTATGGTGCAGATGCCCAAGGGCATCCCGGTGGCCGCGCTGGCCATAGGCAAGCCGGGCGCGGCCAACGCTGCGCTCTTCGCCGCCCAGATTCTGGCGCTCAACGACGCCGCGCTCCATGAGCGGCTCGTGGCCTGGCGCGCGGCGCGGGCCAGGGAAGTGCTCGAGGCCAAGCTGCCGGAATAGCTGTCTGGCGGAGCTCGTACAATGAGGTCTCTGCCGGCGATGCGTGTTGTGGAGGATGAGCGGCCGGCGGCCGCTACGCTTCGGGAATGATCTCAGTGAATTGCGATCCTGAGCGCCGTGGGGCGCGTTTTTGCGCAAAAGCAGTCGCAGAACCTGCGATTGCTTTTCAACTCATTACGGTTCACCACACGATCAGCCCTGCTCCCGCTTCTGAAATGCCGTAACGCTCGCGGAAGAGGACTTCGGAAGCATCTACGCTATCGAACCGGAAATCCGTCACATAAAACGCTTTTTTACATGAACTTCGCTTGACAGCGTTTGACGCGCCTATTTAGAGTTGCCCCCGGAGGCCGAAGTCTGGGCTTCGCGGCCGCGAGGTGTGCAGATGAGGCTTGGCGGCCTCCGGGGGGGGGCTTTATGACAACTTTTCGATTGCGGATGGCTGCGGCGGCGCTGGCTTGCTGCGGGACGGTGTGCTCCGCGAGCGCGCAGCAGGCTGCGCAGCCGGCTTACTTGAATCCCAACCTGCCGGCAGAACAGCGCGCGCAGGACTTGGTGAGCCGGATGACGCTCCAGGAAAAGGCCAGCCAGATGGTGAATCATGCGCGCGCCATTCCGCGGCTGCACGTCCCGGCTTACGACTGGTGGAGCGAGGCCTTGCACGGCGTACTGCTGAACGGGACCACGGAGTTTCCCGAGCCCATCGGCCTGGGCGCCACCTTCGACCCCGCTGCTATTCACCGCATGGGCGTAGACATCAGCATCGAAGGCCGCATCAAGCACGAACAGGCCGTGCGCGAGGGGCTGGGCACCTTCCACACCGGCTTGGACTTCTGGGCCCCCAACATCAACATCTTCCGTGATCCGCGCTGGGGGCGCGGCCAGGAGACTTACGGCGAAGACCCCTTCCTGACCGGACGCATGGCCGTGGCCTACGTTACCGGAATGCAGGGCAACGATCCCCGCTACTATCGTGTCATCGCTACTCCCAAGCACTATGACATGTATAGCGGGCCGGAGCTGACCCGTCACAAGGCTAACTTCACGGTGAGCAAGCACGATGAGCTGGATACCTATCTGCCCGCCTTCCGCACCGCCGTCGTCCAAGGCCATGCTGACTCCATCATGTGCGCCTACGACAGCATCAACGGCCAGCCGGCCTGCGCCAATCAGTTTCTGCTCCAGCAGATGCTGCGCGTGGATTGGAACTTCCGGGGCTACGTGGTTTCCGACTGCGACGCCGTGCGCGACATCTACCGCGGCCATCATTACACACCCACCATGCCACAGGCGATGGCGGTGAGCGTCGAGCGGGGGATGGACAACGACTGCGCTGACTTCGGCAACAACGTAACCGGCGACTCCGACTACGAGCCTTATATACAGGCCGTGAAAGACGGCTACCTCACAGAGAGCGCCCTCAACCGCGCGCTCATCCGCACGTTTACCGCGCGCATCAAGCTGGGCATGTTCGATCCGCCCTCGCTGGTGCCCTACACGCAGTATCCTGAGAGCGATCTGAACAGCCCTGCGCATCGCGCCCTGGCCTTGAAAATGGCCAATGAGTCCATGGTGCTGCTCAAAAACGACGGCATCCTGCCCCTTAAAACCTCCGGAATTAAAATTGCGGTCGTAGGGCCGCTGGCAAATGAAACTGCCGTACTGCTAGGCAACTACTCGGGCAGGCCCACGCACACAGTGTCTATTCTCGAAGGCATCCGCAGTGTCTTCGCGGGCGACACCATCACCTATGTTCCGGGAACCGGCTTCCTCATGCACGTACACCCCAAGCCGCGCCCCAACGGCTGGTCGAAGGCGGATCTGACGCCCGATCCGGCGGCCGTTGCGGCGGCTAGGAACGCCGATGTGGTGATTGTTGTGGCCGGCCTCACCAGCCACCTGGAAGGCGAGGAGATGAGGAATGAGGAGGAGCCGGGCTTCGACGGCGGCGACAAGACCAACCTCGAAATGCCGCAGCCGGAAGAGAACCTGATTCGCGCCGTAGCCGCCGCCGGCAAGCCGCTGGTGGTGGTGCTCACCAACGGCAGCGCCCTGGCTGTCAATTGGGAGCAGGCCCACGCCGCCGCCATTCTCGAAGCCTGGTATCCGGGCGAGGAAGGCGGGACCGCAGTAGCGCAAACGCTCTCAGGGAAAAATGATCCGGCCGGTCGTCTGCCGGTCACCTTCTATAAGAGCATCACTCAGGTGCCGCCCTTCAGCGATTACAGTATGAAAGGGCGCACCTACCGCTATTTCACTGGCAAGCCCCTCTATCCCTTCGGCTACGGGCTCAGTTACACCACGTTTTCTTTCCGCGGGCTGACCATTCCCGAGGAGACTATCAAGGCCGGCGAACCGCTCACGGCCGCAGTGACGGTGACCAACACCGGCAAAGCGTCCGGCGAGGAAGTGGCCGAGCTTTATTTGAAGTTTCCGGATGTGGCTGGGGCGCCGAACATTGCGTTGCGCGGCTTCAGGCGCGTTCACCTGGAACCGGGTGAGTCGCAAAAGATTTGGTTTCACCTTAAGCGGCGCGACTTGAGCATGGTGACCGCGTCCGGCCAGATCATCGTCGCCCCCGGCGAGTATACGCTCACGGTCGGCGGCGGCCAGCCCGGTACGGGCACGCAAGTGCTCACCGGGCACTTCCACGTGCAAGGCACGTTCACGCTGCCGGATTAACGAGCCGTTGTTCCCTGCACGTTTTCATAAGCCGCGCTGGTCTCTGATCGCTTGGTTTTGCATTATCCTGGGGTGCACCAGGTCCCCTTCGGGACCTGGGAAAACATGAACTCGAAGGAACGAATTCATGCGGTCAAAGACTTAGCTGCGCCAGTGCAACTCTACCGGGCCATCCATCGGGTGCTTGGTGGGATGTATGGTCGCGGCGCCTGAGGCGGCGTTCAGGCGCGCCTGCTTGAGGGCAAAGTACCATTTGGCAGGCCTATCGGCGTCATCAATGAGCATCAGGCCGGGGTTGTGCCTCAGCCCCTCGGCCTGCTGGATCATCGTGATCTGGTCCTGACGCACAAACTTAGCGCCGAAAAACCTTACAATCGCCGTCACGAGCGGCACGTGGCAAAAGACATTCCAGGCCGCCACCACATCAATGCGGCAGGTCGAGCTGGTTACGGGAGTGACGGTGGTCAGACTGGAAAACCATTTATCGCCGCAGCGAATGATCTCAGTGCGCCGATTGGGCAGCACAAAGTCGATGGTGGTTTCCACCGGCTGGCCGTAGACGCCCAGCAGCTTGTAAGGCGCAGAGTTGGCGCTGGGCGCGTGTGCGCTCATCCTGAACCCTTCCGCAATCGGCTCGAAACGCTTGGTTTTTTCGCGGATGCTCGTCCGCGAACGCCACCACCAGGCCTGGTGTACGAACGGCCCGTGCGCCGGGTCCATGAGGCCGATGATGCCGTGGTCTACATTGCAGGGCAGACTCGCCGATAGGTGCGCCATGCGGTAGCGCGGCCCAAACTTGGTTAGCTCTGGCAGAGGGCGCTCAACGCTTCTGCTTCTTTTGCCGCTTCCGGGGCTGGGGATAAAGACCCAGGCGTAGCCGTCCCGCTCCTCGCAAGGAAACGCTGTGGCGTGGATGTGGATGGCGTCCAAATTGTCTTGGCTGGTGAGCGACGGAATGAGAGCACATTCGCCGCTGCACGGCTCGAACTCCCAGCCGTGATAGCGGCAGGTGATGCGTTGGCCGTCGAACCGCCCATAGCGAAGCGGGATGCCGCGGTGCGGGCAGCTGTCGCGCAGGACAAAGAGGCGGCCATCCGCGCGCCGGCCCAGCACCAGCGGAATGTCGAGCAGCATGGCCGTAGCCAGCTTGCCGCGCTTGAGCCTTGCGGTGCGCAGTGCCGGATACCAGTCGTCGTAAATCAACGTAGCCGCTGGCCCTTGAATGGGCGCGCCTATCTCCGATCTGGGGAAAAGCGCCATTTCGCACTTACCATAGCATCCCGGCCACTGCCGCCGCCAACCCTCTCGCGGCAGCCCTGCCGGATCGGCGCTCTCTGGGCGAGCAAAGCATGCACATCGCCAACTTTGCGCCGGACCGTGAGCGAAGAGAACGCTTCGCTCCATCGCACCCCGCTCCGGTAGCGATCAACATGAATGCTCGCGCCATTCGTGCCCGGCGGAGGCTGAAAAATTGAACCATATCCGAATCATTTGTCCAGCATCCGGGGATTGATCCATCTATACGCCAGGTCCGTCACAAAATTCACCAGCACATACGTTAGCCCAATCGCCAGCAAACACCCTTGCACCAGCGCATAGTCGCGGCTGTCGATGGCGCTCACCGTCAGCCTGCCCAGCCCCGGCCAACTGAAGATCGTCTCGGTCACGACGGCTCCGGCCAGGAGCGTGCCGAATTGCAGGCCGATCACGGTCACGATGGGCGCCAGCGCGTTGGGCAGCGCGTGGCGCCACACTACCTGCGCTTCGCTCAACCCCTTGGCGCGCGCCGTGCGGATGTAGTCCTGGCCCAGCTCTTCGAGCATAGTGGTGCGCACCATGCGCGTGAGGATAGCCGCCAGCGACGATCCCATGGCCACGGCAGGAAGAATCAGGTAGCGCCAGTCGATGGCCTTCGTCCCTCCCGCGTTCGCGCCCGAAACCGGCGTCCAGCCCAACAGGATGGAGAAGACCAGGATGAGCACCGGCCCCAGCGCGATAACCGGCACGCTCAGCCCGAAGAGCGAAACCACCGAGAGCGCCTGATCCAGCCAGCGCCCGCGCTTGAGCGCGGCCAGAATCCCCGCCGGGAGGGCCAGCGCGATGGCGATGGCGAGCGCGGCCAAGGTCAACGCAATGGTGTAGGGATAACGCTGCGCGATCAGGTGCGCTACCGTGTCGTGCAGCCGGATGGAGATGCCCAGATTGCCGTGGATCACCCCCGCCCAGTAGCGGATGTACTGCTTCCAGAGGGGCTGGTCGAGGCCGTACTCATGGCGGAGTTGGGCGATGTCGGCGGGGGTCGCGCCCTGGCCGAGCATCTGCAGGATGGGATCGCCGGGAACCAGATGGATGAGCAGAAAGACCAGCGACACCACTACCCATACCACGGGCAGTGTAAGCGCCAGGCGCGTTAGGGTCTGCTTCATCTCTCGCTTCCACCATAAACCAAAAGCAGAGATGCCGTATTCCGGAGCGGCATCGTCTACCGCTTCGGGAGACCGTCAGCGCCCTGGGCGCAAATCAGACGTATCAAAATTGATACGTGATCGTGCCGTAGACCGAGCGCGGCGCCCCGGGATACGCATTGATGTAACCGCTGGGAGGATTGTTCGGGTCCGGCGCCAGCGGCGCGAAGTAGCCGCCGCTGGAGATGTACTCATACTGGTTGTACTCGGAGTTGGCCAGGTTCATGATGTCCACCTCCAGGTTGACCGGCTGTTTCTCGAGGAAGTTGAGGGGAGCTACGAAGGAAAGATTGGCCGTGGTGTACGCCGGCATGGTCTGCGTGCTGGGCGCGCCGCTCAAGTTCGACCAGAGGTGCTGCGATCCGGTCGATTCGATCACCAACCGCGGCTGGATCAGGTCGTGGTGATGGTACTGGACCGCATAGTAGATCCCGGTATTCAGCGTGTAGTTAGGAACATAGGAGACGGGCAAGCCGTTGTAGAACTGGCAGCCATTCGCAGGATTCGACGCCGTGCCGCAAGCAGCCAGGACGTTGCCCAAGACATACGTGGTGTAGTTTGACGCTTCTCCCGCGAAGTTCAGGAAGAAATGAACGTTGCTGTTGGGATCGTCGTCAAAGAAGACGTCAACGCCGTGGTTCGTGTAGTCGCCGCCGTCGGTGCCGGTAACGCCGGTAGCGGTCTCGTAATCGATCTCCAGGTTGGTGTAATCCATATGGAAGTAATCCACGCCGAGGATGAAGTTCTTCAGGCCCGGCGCATTAGTAAAGTGCATCTTACCGCCGAACTGGGCGTACTTGCCCTCCGCCAGGATGTAGTAGGCGGGATCGGTAGACTGGAACATGCCGCCGCCGCCGCCCAGCGCGGGGCTGCGGTACTCCGTGTCGTAGCCCCCGTAGATCGTCAGCCAATTCACCGGATAGACGGCCGCATCGATTGAGGGCTCCACGGCCGAGCTGCTGGCGTGCTCGGGGCATAAAGATCCCTGGTCCTTGGCGTTGGTATTCGTGCCGAAGACGTCGTAGAAAGGATCGGTCGCGTTGCCGCCGGTGTCGGAATACATCGAGCAGTGGGTGGAAGGAACTACGCCGGGGGCCAGCCGAAAGTCGCGGTAGGCCTGGTCGCTGTAACTGGTGTCGAAGCCGTTCACGCGCAGCCCGGGAATGATGTGAATGCGCGCCATGGGGTGAATGTCGTCCTGGGCGTAAAAGACGGCGTTGTCATACTGAAAGTAGCCAGAGCGGAATTTGGCTCCCGGGCTGACGATTTGCTCGGCGCCGCTGCCTCCATCTGTCGGATTATAGAAAATGTTGTGCGAGTTATAGAGTTCGTGCAGCAGATAGCCGCCGAAATTGATGGTGTTGTAGGGCAAGGTCTTGGACATATCGATTTGGTCGCCAAAGATATCGCTGAACGGGTTGTTCCACTCGTCCACTTGGGCGCCAGGAGAGATCGAATCCTCGTTGCGCTCGTGAAAACGGCGAATGTGGTTGAACCAGGTCAGATTCTGCAGCGAGCTCGTAGGACTCAGAAAAAGGTTCTCGCGCCCGTAGGCCAGGAACATCTCATTGGTGTCGTACTTGTTGTAGTCGGCATAGGGCAGCACGCTATAGTAGCCGCTGGTCGCCTGGCTGAAGTGCAATCCGGTGTTCGGTTCCACAAGACCCACGTCGGTCATCGGAATCGTGGTCGGCCGGTAGCCGCCGGCCTTGGCGTAAAAAATTCCCATGGCGATGCTTCCCCCCGAGAATGTCTTCAGGGTCTTGCCCAACACCGAACCATTCTTCGAGTGGTTTCCGAACCCGTCCGGCCCTTGCAGGTAATCGTCGCCGCGCCCCAGGCCGCCGCCCAGCACTGTAGACCAGCCCTTGAAGGCGCCGGTATTGCCCACGAAGGCAAAGTTCTGCTGCCCGTAGGGGCCGTCCGTCAGCGCCACGCTCAAGTGGTGGCCTACGGTTGGCTGAATGGGCGTGAACTCAACCGATCCGCCGGGGCTGCTGAACCACCGGTTCATCGGCTGACCAGGCCCGTAGGTCACCGACAGGTCCTGCATCATCAGGTTCTGGGGCATGGTGGCTGATTGCCACAATCCCGTTGCTGGGTCGCTGATCGGGACCCCGTCAAACGTGATTCCCAGCGAGCCCGGCTCGGTTATGGTTGCTGCTTCGCCCGCCCAGCCCTGCGCAATTCCATTCAGCAGGATCGAATATTTCGTGCCCCCGGTCTCTCCATATCCAATCACGTTCGCGCCCGGCGTGGCCTGGATCATCTGCGCGCCGCCGGCCACCGGCCCTGCGGCCTCCAACTGCAAACGGTCCAGCACGCGCACCGTATTTGGCGTCAGCATCACGTCCGTGCGCGTGGGCACCGGCTTGGCCTCGGGGTTCACCGTTCCGCGCACCGTCACACTCTGCGCCAATGAGGCTACGCTGAGCGTGGCGTTCACCGTGGCTGCGCTTGTCGCCGGTGGAGTCACCCGCTGCGAGAATGTTCCGAATCCCGACTTCACGATGACAATCAGGTGCGGGCCGGTGGACACATCGTGGAAGTCATACTGCCCCTTTGCATTCGTCGTTGTGTGCACCGACGTGTTCGCCGCCAAATCCGTCAGCGTGACGGCTGCTCCTGAGACGGCGGCTCCCGCGGCGTCCACCACTTTTCCTCGAACTTCGGTAGTGGGTGCGCTCGCGGCGCTTGCGGCGGCGGCGCTTGGGGCAGAAGCACTTGCGGCAAACGCAACATAACATCCAAATAGCGCCATGCAGATGGCGGCTATCCACTTGCGTAACATGCGGTAGTCTCCTTTTTTGAAGCGGCTTTTCATGTCGGCTCACTCTGAGGTTTGTGTGCTTTGGAAATTGGCTGCGTCTGTATCTTGCCTGGGGAAACAATGACTTAGGCGCAAAGATGAACCCACTCCCTGCGTGCTTTTCAAGGCCGCAAAAGCAAACCTCGGGCACTCCGGGGAGTGCGAAACGAAGCCGTCAGAGACCTGGCGGCCCACACTGCTTCTACGCAACGTTTTCACGCGGCGTTGCCCATCCCGTCAGCAGCAACCAAACCCACTGTGAATGCCTCTTGTTACCGGGCGATGAAGGTGAAGTGAATTTTCTATAACAATCGTCAGTCGCGGGAGATGGTTTTTCTTAAGGGAAAGCCACGCAGGGATTGCGGTTTTGCTTTGCAGTAACTGGAAGACCGCTGGAGGCCGGGGACCCCGGCGCGGACCAAAGTCCGCCCGCCGGGGCATTCGATCTGGGGACCCGGCCGGCCCGATCCTTTTGGCGGCTATGCGCGCGCCACGCGCAGGCTGCGCCCCAGCGCGGTATGAATTCCCTGCACAGCGCGGAGGCCACCCATGATGCCGAAGGCCAACACGACCTTGCGCGAGATGGGAATATGGTGAAGCGTGGACATGCTGGAACCCTTTTGTAGAAAATTCGCTGGATGTATCGGCGGAATCCGGCGAAGCTTAAGCGATTTCGTTATCTGTGTCGGTCGGAATGCTGCGCATTGACGGCCGGATGCTTGCGCCGTAGGCTCAAAGTATGCAGTTCAAGGTAAGCGAACTGGAGCGGGAGCCTGTGGAGTTCGAGATGGGGCTGGCTCCGGGGACGATGGACTTCGGGAGTGCAGCCGAACAGAGAGGTGATCTGGCTGTGTCGGGTCGAGCCGAGGTCATCCACGAGCATCGCGGGCCCAAAGAGATCGTTGCCGACATCCGGCTGAAGGGCAGGTTTCTGGGCAGGTTCGAAGTCTCCTGTGCGCGCTGCGTGGAGGCGGTGGAAATTCCGCTGGCGGCGGAGTTCGACCTGATCTACCGGCCGCTGGGAGCCGACGCCGGTGTTCCAGAGCGGTCAATTACTGCGCCGGAGACTGAGATCGGTTATTACCAGGAAGACAGTCTGCTGCTTGAAGATGTGCTGCGGGAGCAGGTGCTTTTGTCGCTACCGGTCAGGACGCTGTGCAAGCCCGGCTGCAAAGGACTTTGCCCCCGCTGCGGCGCCAACCGCAACAGCCAGCCTTGTACTTGCGACGTGACCGGGAACGGTTCCCGGTGGGATGCGCTGGCGGGGTTGCGCAGCCGGCTCAAGTCCTGAAGAGCGCGAGTCTGGCGAGAACGCGAGGAACAACCGCGGTTCCTGCGGCTTGCCGAGGGCTGTACCGTCCGGGAAGAACGCTCCATTACGGGAAGCGCAAACCGCCGTAAGAATCAGGGTTGAGCATGGGGGGTAATTAGCAGGGTAAGCGGCTCGTGGGCCACTTCGATCCTCACCGGCAGACAGCCCAGGAACTCTCCATCCGCTTCCGCGAAGATTGCGGCCTGGGAGCCGTTGCGGGCGCGGCACTCGACCCAATGTGTATCCAAAAGCTCAACCGCGTCAGAGAAGGTATGCCGCCCGGCCATCACCGCAAGGAGAAACTTCAGGTAATGGAAACGGCTGCGGGTTCTGAAAGCCAGCAAGCGCAGAGTGCCATTCCGGAGGGTAGCTCCGGGAGCCAGTTCGCGCAGAACCCCGCCGAACGAGCGCACGCGCACCGCAAGCAACTGGGAGACCTCCGCCACCCGCGGCACATCGCTCCCGTTGCTTGTAAAAGCGGCTTCAAAGAAAGGAAACGAAGCTGTAGCCCAGATGCGGAAAGCCTCAACGAGATAAACGATATAGCCGAAGCGCCGCTTGAGATCCGCATCCAGGCGGGACATCAGGAGGGCATCGACTCCGATGCCGGCGGCCACGGTAAAGTAGCGTGAGGCGCGGTTTCCATCCTTGTCCTGGAAGTGGATGCGGCCCACGGGAACGCGCACTGGAACCGCATGGAGCAGAGCGCGCGCTACCTTGGCCGGCGGTCCAATGAGGCCCAGATCAGTAGCCAAGGCATTGGCTGTGCCTAGCGGAAGCACCCCCAGTGCCACGTCTGTCCCCACCAGGCTCTGCAAAATTTCATGCACAGTGCCGTCGCCGCCGCAGGCCAGGATGGTGTCAAAGCCCTGGCGCATGGCCTCAAGGGCAAGAACTCCGCCACTTCCGGGCCGGCTGGTTTCAAACGTCTCGGTTGCAACGCCCGCATCGCGTAAAACAGCAGCGGCTTCCTGAACGGCCATCGTTCGCCGGGCGGAATATTGGCCAGAGGCTGGGTTATAGATCAGCGCCACACGGCGCATGGCGGGTTTCACGCGAGCGAATCTGTTCTCCTCGTCAGAAATGCTTTCTGAGGCTCCTTCTATATCTTCTCAGACCGGGGCCAGATCGGCGCGTCCTGCGAAAGTCCTTATGATGGTTCAGAGGAGACTTTGAAGCCCATGGTCCTAACCGGCAATACCATTCTGATTACCGGCGGCGGCTCAGGAATCGGCCGCGGGTTGGCGGAGGCGTTCCACGCTCTTGGCAACCAGGTGATTATCGCCGGCCGGCGCAAAGAAATGCTGGAAGAAACCACGGCGGCCAACCCCGGCATGAGGTCGTTTCCGGTTGATCTCCTGGATGCGGCCGCGCTGCGCGCCTTTGCAGCGCAAACGGCGGCTGAGTTTCCCGCGCTTAATGTGCTCATCAACAATGCCGGAATTATGCGCCCCGAAAATCTGCTGGCGCAGCCTGCGGACTTGGCCGGCGCTGAAGCTATGATCGCCACCAATCTGCTGGCGCCCATCCGGCTGACCGCGGCGCTCCTGCCCCGCCTTCAACGCCAGCCCCACTCGGCCATCATCAACGTTTCCTCCGGGCTGGCCTTTCTGCCCTTGGCGCTCACGCCCACCTACTGCGCCACCAAGGCGGCCATTCACTCCTACACCCAGTCGCTCCGCTACCAGCTTCAGGACACAAAGATTGAGGTGCTCGAACTCATCCCGCCGTATGTGGCCACACACCTGATGGACCGGAACGCCAACGATCCGCGCGCCATGCCGTTGGAGAGGTTCATCGCCGAGGCGATGGATATCCTCAAGCGGCAGCCTGCGCAGGCCGAAATCTGCGTGGAGAACGTCAAGCGGCTGCGTTTTGCCGCCGAAAGCGGTCAATACGACGCCACCTTTCGCGCGATGAACGATTACCGCTGAACCAGGAGGATCTGGCCGAGATAGCCGCAACCAGCCCGGGCGCCGAGGCGCACACGACCGGCTAGGGTTCGGAGATTTACGGAAGCTGCGAGACGGATGAGAGGTATAGCGCATCCTGGTTCCTCATGCGAACGCGCATTCCGGCACGAAAGACAGTACAGTACACTTGATGCAAGACGGAGCGAGATCCGTATCCCCAGGGTGGGATCGCATCGATGAACCTCTGGGAAAAACTAGGCTGGAGGCGCAAGCCCGAGGAACCCCGGCGGGCTCAGCGCCTGCGCGTGCCCAATCTCACCGTTTATTATTGGGACGGCGCACAGCCTTCGCCGCACGGGGTCCGCGACATCAGCGAGTCCGGAATGTACATCTACACCCGTGAGCGCTGGTATCCGGGCACATTCATCTTGATGCGCCTGCAACGGGAAGATTGCAAGGAAGGCGATCCGGAGCGATCGGTTGCCGTACTCTCGCGCGTGGCGCGGTGGGGCGCCGACGGCGTGGGGCTGGAGTTCGTTTTTGCCGACCCCAAGGCGCCGGAGAAAGAGACTCCAGTATTGGCGGGGGGAGTGGAAAAGATCGAGTTTGAGCAGTTCCTCGCGCGACTGAAGACCAAGTACGGCGAGGCCGCGCTGCAGAAGGGCCTCAAGGCCGATCGCGGCACGGAGTCAACCACCCTGCGGGATGCCGGCCCCGGCGAAGGCGGCGTGGGCGTTTGAGCCTGCCCTCCGGCTTGCGCCGATTTCCAGTAACCCCCCGGTTTCTTCACAGGCCTCAAGCAACTCCGGTTGTCCTACACTTTTTCCATGGCTACGGTCCCCGATCTCACGCTGGATGCCGGATTGCCCGCGAATGTGGATGCGGAGAAGACCATCCTGGGCGCCATTCTGCTCGACAATGCGGCCCACGCCGAAGCCGCAGAAAAACTGGAAGCGGACGATTTTTCGCTCGACTCGCACCGGCGCATCTTCTTGCGTATGAGCGAGTTGATAGACTCCGAGCGGGCCGTGGACATCGTGACCCTGGCCAATGAGCTGGCCCGCTACAAAGAGGTGGAGGCGGTGGGCGGCGTGGCCTACCTAGCCTCGCTCACCGAGGGTTTGCCGCGGCGGCCTGTCATTGAGGATTACATCCGCATCGTCAAGGACAAGAGCCTGCTGCGGCGGATGATGGGCATTTGCTCGGCGGCCATCGCGCGCGCCGCGGACCAGAGCGAACCAGCCCTCGATGTGCTCGGCGATGCTGAGGCGCAACTGCTGGAGGTAAGCGAGAAGGGCATTACCAGAGGGCTGGAGCCGCTCGACCAGATCGTGGCCGGCTCCTTCGGCTCCATCGACAATTTGTACCGGCAGGGGCGCGAGGTAACCGGACTGGCGACAGAATTTTACGAGCTCGACCGCATGACCAGCGGATTGCAAAAAGGCGAGTTAATCATCATTGCCGCGCGGCCTTCGATGGGCAAGACGGCGCTGGCCATCAACATTGCCCAGAACGCAGCGGTGAAAAACGGAAAGATCGTGGCTATCTTCAGCCTGGAGATGAGCAAGGAGTCGCTGCTGCGGCGCATGATGGCGTCACAAGCTCGTGTGGATCAGCAGAAGCTGCAAAAAGGATTCTTCGGACGTGAGGATCACGAAAAACTGCAAAGAGCCCTGGAGCAGCTTGTCGAGTCGCGAATGTTCATTGACGATTCGGCAGGCATCACATTGGCCGAGATGCGCGCCAAGGCGCGGCGGTTAAGACAGAACGCGCGCGGGCTCGACCTGGTGGTAGTGGACTATCTGCAACTGATGTCGGCCACGCCGTCCTCGGCCGGCGGCAAACGGTACGAGAACCGCACGCAAGAGGTTTCCGCCATCTCGCGCGGGCTGAAGGCGCTGGCCAAGGAGCTGGAGGTCCCGGTGGTGGCGCTCTCCCAACTTTCCCGGAACAGCGAACGGCGCGGCGAAGATAAACGGCCTATGCTCAGCGACTTGCGAGAATCGGGCGCGATTGAGCAGGATGCCGACGTGGTGGCCTTTATCCATCGCGAGTCTTACTACAAGCGCGATGAGGAGATGTCGGAGTCCGAGAAGGCCAAATCGGAGATCATCCTAGCTAAGCAGCGCAACGGCCCCACCGGGACCATCATTCTGCACTTCATCTCGCGGTTTACGAGCTTCGATAACCCCGACTCGGGGCACGAAGTGTGAGCGCAATTTGCCCGGCCATATCGACAGAAGATAGAATCGCAAAAATTCGTTCGACTCGGCCGTCATAATCGGCGGCGATGACGAAAAAACAATGGCCTATCCTCCGACACCGCAGGTGTAAGCGGCGTATAGCTGCGCTCCGGGCGGCAGGTGCTTTATTGGGCAGGCATCTGCCGCGGACCATCTGGCGGCGAGCCCCTATAACTCATTCAAGATTCGAGCGATACGGCCTGCCAGCAGATCGCCGGGTGACCTGTCCCCGTCCATTCCGATCAGGTCTACGGGAAAGGCGATATGGTAATGATCCCCGTCGACCATCAATGATTCCCGTCACTCTTCAGTCGAATTGTGGTAATGGCTCTCCCATCCCAGGTAGCGGGCGGCCTCGTGCACGGCCTTGGAAACGTCGCTGAAGTTGGCCGCCACGTGGTGCTCGAAGCCCTCCCGGCAGATGTAGTGGAGCAGCTTCTGCAAC
>JAJYZC010000090.1 GCA_021800255.1 Acidobacteriota bacterium | reverse complement strand
TAGCGCCCACAGCGCTGCCTAGTAGCGATTGGGGTGGCGTTCCCACCAGACCGCCGCCCGGCGGTAAAGTGCAGGTGTGCCTGCACGACCCTTCTCTATCACAACTCAAGTGAGTGTGATGGCAGTTGTGCGTTGGAACTGTGCCCGGCACTTGCATTTCCAGGCGGAATCCGCCGATTACAGCATTTTTCGGAAATGGTGTAGTCCTGTAGAGATTGATTTTTCATGCCGCCGCTTCCTGAGGTCGGGCGGCTTGAGTATGTGCTTTCGGTCTACAGTTTTCCGAAAATGCGATAGCCCGCAAGGAAGCAAATGTCCGATACTGCTGGCGGAGGCTAGCGATTGTGGACAGCCGTGCCGACAACCGCATGGTGGCCCGTCTGCTGGCGGAGACGGCTGATCTGCTGGAGGTAGACGGAGGCGACAGCTTTCGCATCCGCAGCTATCGCCGCGCTGCTGAGGCCGCCGAGGAGACTACCGTGGACTTGGCCGCCGCCGCCGATGACACCGCGCGGCTGCTGGAGATTCCCGGCATCGGCAAGAGCATGGCTGCCCACCTGCAAGCCATTTTCTCCACCGGCAAGCTGCCGCTGCGTGAGGACCTGCTGGCGAAGTATGGAGCGGGCATTCTGGAGCTGCTGAAACTGCCCGGCATGGGACCCAAGACGGTGGCGCTCGTGTGGGCGGCGGCCAAGATCTCCAGCGTGGACGAGCTTGCCGAGGCCATCGCTGCAGGGCGGCTCCAAGGGCTGCCGCGCATGGGCGCCAAACAGATTGAAAAGCTGCGCAAAGGCATCGATGGCTACCGCCGCTCCGCTGGCCGGTTTCGCATCGACCTGGCTGAGGACGAAGCCCGGCGCATAGCGGCCTATCTGCTGGAATTTGAGGGCATTGAGAAGGTTACTCCGGCCGGCTCGCTGCGCCGCGGGCGCGAAACCGTGGGCGACCTGGACCTGTTGGCGACTGGACCGGCGTGCGCACCGGAGCACACCGCGGCAGCCGTTGAGCACGTAGCCGCTTATCCCGGCATCCACGATCTGATCGCCAAGGGCGAAAACAAGGTCAGCTTCCACTTGGAAGCGGGCTTGCAGGTGGACGTGCGCCTGCTGCCTGCGGCGTCCTATGGCGCTGCCCTGCAGTACTTCACCGGCTCCAAGGCGCACAACGTGTCGCTGCGCCAGCGCGCCCTGAAGATGGGCTACACGCTCAATGAGTGGGCCCTGGCCCGCCTGGATGGCGGAGCGCCCGTGGCCGAAGCCACGGAAGAGGATATCTATGCCGCCCTCGACATGGACTGGATGCCGCCCGAAATGCGCGAGAACCTGGGCGAGATTGAAGCCGCGGCCCGGCATGCGCTGCCCCGCCTCGTGGCTGCGGAAGACCTTCGCGGCGATGTGCACATGCACACCACGGCCAGCGATGGGCGCAACTCCATCCGTGAGATGGCCGAGGCGGCCCTGGCGTGCGGCTACAGCTATATCGCCATCACCGACCACTCCAGCAATCTGGCCATGACCGGCGGCCTGGACGAGAAACGCGCTCTCGAACAGATCGCGCGCATCCGCGAGGTGGATCGTGCCCTGGAGGGCCGCATCCGCGTCTTCTCCGGCATCGAGGTGGACATCCTGCCCGACGGTGCGCTGGACCTCGACGAGGAGGTCCTGGCGCAGATGGAGGTGGTCATCGCCAGCGTACACACGCGCTTTGAGCAGAGCAGGGAAGAGATGACCGAGCGGACCTTGAGGGCCATCGAAAACCCTTATGTGCGCATCCTCGGTCACCCTACGGGACGGCTGCTGCTGCGCCGCGAACCCTTCGCGCTGGATATGGGCGCCGTGGCGCGCCGCGCCGCCGAATTGGGCGTGGCCATGGAGCACAACGCCGCGCCGGAGCGGCTGGACCTCTGCGACCGCGACCTGCGCCTGGCCAAGGAGATGGGCTGCCGGATCGTGATCTCCTCAGACTCCCACGATGCCCGCAACCTGGGTAAGATGGGCTACGGCGTGCGCCAGTTGCGGCGGGCTTGGCTCACGGCCGAGGACGTGCTGAACACACGCAGCGCGGAGGGATTTCTGGCGGGGCTGCGGAAGAAGCCGTGATGGGTACAAACGGGCAACGCCCTCAGCCTAAATCTGAGACTATTTCGAACCGGGGGAGTAGAAACTGATGGTAGATCTGCTCATATGGAGCTAAGATAAAGGCGCGATGAGCTTACTTAGCCAGGACGGGACGCAAGAGATGGATGACGCCGCGCGCGGCGAAGATCTCACCAAAGGCACCAGCCATGTAGTGGTGGCCTTTGTGGTCTCGGTTGTCGTGGTTTCCATCATCATCGCTCTCTACGTGATGGCCGGGCAAAAGCCGCCGCTCGCCACAGGGCGGGTGGTTGGAGTATGGGTCCACCCTTTGCACACTGAGACCTCCGGCTTCGATGCCAGCGGCGCTCCCATACCCAGGGAGAGCTTCGACCAAGTGCTGGTCTTTGCCGAGGTCCAGCTCCACAACCAGAGCCAGCAGCCGCTCTTCCTCACCAACATCCTGACCAATGCCACCTTCGGCGACGGCGTTCACTCCAGCTATGCGGCTCCAGGACCCAACTATGAACAAGTGTTTCTGGCTTACCCGCACATTCCTATACCGCACGGCAATCCCCTGCCGCTGGACGCGACCTTGGATCCTGGGCAAACCGTGGAGGGCAGCTTTCTGTGCGCCTTCCGCATGACCAAGCAGCAGTGGGACACGCGCAAGAACCTCAACTTCACCTTCCACTTTCGCTACGAGCCTGACCTGGTGCTCACCCCCTCTGCCTCCGTCATGGAGCGGTAGCCTAGGGGATTAATTTCCCGAAGAAGCCCTTCTTCTTGCGTTGCGGTGTGGAACCGCTTGCTGAGACGGTCTGCGCCATGGGAGGAACGGGCACGTTTTTGGGCACGGAAAGATAGCCTGAGACCTCTTTCTTCGACTCCATCGCATTCACTACGACCTCGAACAATTCCGGGGTCTTACCGCTGTAGAACTGCAACGGCTCGTCAACGTTCCTGTTCTTCTTCACGTATCTCCGGTCATCGGCAAAGATGTAGAGGGTAAACGCGCTCTGCTTTGGGTTGGCGCTCCTCAGCTCCAGGCTGACCGTGCCCACCGGCTTGCGCCTACCTTTTTCCAGAGTGAACTCGTAGTAGTTGCGGTCGCCCCGTTCCTGCAGCAGGACCAGTTGGCTGTGA
This sequence comes from Acidobacteriota bacterium, assembly GCA_021800255.1. Lineage (GTDB taxonomy): Bacteria > Acidobacteriota > Terriglobia > Terriglobales > Acidobacteriaceae > Telmatobacter. The sequence continues at coordinate 4,679 of JAJYZC010000090.1, read as the reverse complement.
TTGCGGGCGATCAGAGTGGACTGGTTGTTCAGATCTCCCCGCATGGATTGCAACTGGCTGAGTGCCTTGGCCAGATCGCCCTGCGTCTTGGTCAAATCGGTTCTCACCCCGCCCACATCGGTCTTCACATCGGAGACTTCGCTGGAAACGGTGCTCACCTGCTGCGCGGTTTGCTGCTGCGCGTTCGCCAGCCGCTGACTGTTGGCTTCTTCGGCTTGCTCCCGGCGGAGGATTTGCTGGGCGCGTGCGTCCATCTGCTTCTGGGTCAACCCCAGCGATTTGCCCAGTTCATCGGTGGCCACGCGCAGCCGCGCGTTGGTTTCGCGCAGATTGGCGGCCAGTTGTGCGTTGGCCTGCTGGGCGGTCGTCAGTTCCGCTTGCTGGGTAGACACCCGGCTTCCCAGCACAGAACACCAGATCAGGCCGACAACCGCGGCCAGCAGCGCCACTGCGAGCGCAGCCAGCAACGCTCCGGAATAAGTTCTAGGGGTTTCGTCGATCTCACTCATCCTTTGCCTCTTATCTCTCAGGCGGCCCTGCTTCTGTACTGCTCCTGAGGTGGTCCCGGCGTGCTATCCCGATTAGATGCACTCCCAGGGAAGTGGTTCTCCTGGCCGTCGAACTTTCCCGTAATGGCGCCAAGGTTGAGCACCCCGATCAGCTTCGGAAATACCGCTTCGCAGGTTTCCCGGGGGCTTACAGGATATAGGATGCCGCCCGATCGTGTGAAGCAGTTCGTTTTCATCCAACCCCAATCCGGACTCCTGCCGGATGCGCGGTCCAGCCCTCCAACCGCTTTGTCTCACCCTTCGTGACAAACTTCGAATCCGTAGTTTATAAACATCACTTGGCGCATATTTCGACGCCGGTTCAACTTTTTTTTAAAACCGCCGCTCCGCTGCTACCGGCAAGCCAATCATTCGCAAAGGGGAAATCCAAAAGTGATGTCAACTGCTGTCGTTGGGAAAGGCCTGGAAGGAGTCGTTGCGGCCAATTCTGGAATCTGTTGGATCGACGGAGAAGCCGGCGTACTGGCCTATCGTGGAATCGACGTTCACGAGCTGGCCGAGCAGTCGACCTTCGAGGAAACTACCTATTTGCTGTGGCAAGGCCATTTGCCCACGCAATCGGAACGGCGGGAATTCCAGGAGCAGTTGACTTCTGCGCGCGCCCTCGACCCGCGCATCGTGGAGATGCTGCGCGGTTTTCCAAAGACGGCCACGCCCATGGAGGTGCTGCGCACGGCCGTTTCTGCGCTCAGTTTTTACGATGCTGACGAGAAAGACAACTCCCACAGCGCCAACCTACGCAAGGCCTATAACCTAACCGCGCAGATCGCCATGATTGTGGCGATTTATGACCGTCTGCGTAAGGGTAAGCAAGTGGTTGCGCCCGACCGCGCGCTTTCGCACGCCGCCAACTTTCTGTGGATGCTCAACGGCGTCAAGCCCTCCCAGACGGCCACGCGCACGCTGGACACCGCCCTGATCCTGCACGCCGACCACGAATTGAACGCCTCCACCTTCGCTGCCCGCGTCATCGCCGCCACGCTCTCCGACATTCACTCCGCCGTCACCGGCGCCATCGGAGCCCTCAAAGGCCCGCTGCACGGCGGCGCCAACGAAGGCGTGATGCGCATGCTGCTGGCCATCGACAAAGCCGGCGCCGATCCGGTGGAGTATGTGAAGAACATGCTCGCCGCCAAGCAAAAGGTCTCCGGTTTCGGCCACCGCGTCTACAAAACCGAAGACCCGCGCGCCACCCATCTGCGCCGCATGAGCGAGCAGTTAGGCAAGGACGCCGGGCAAACGAAATGGTTCGAGATGTCGCGCGCCATTGAACTCTACATCAACAGGGAAAAGAAGCTCAACGCCAATGTAGATTTTTATTCGGCCTCTACCTACGCCATGCTGGGCATCGACATCGATCTGTATACGCCCATCTTCGCCATCAGCCGCATTGCCGGCTGGGCTGCGCACGTCATCGAGCAATTGGACGACAACCGCCTCATCCGGCCGCGCGCCGAGTACATTGGGCCGGCGTATCCGGCGCGGTATCTGCCGATGGAGGAGCGGAGGTAAAGCGCGGCTTTTGCCGCTGGGATGAACCGGCGAACTGCGCTCACTTCTGCCGCGCCTTCCACATCAAGTAAAGACCCCAGGCGGCCACGGTGCAGTTATCGCGGATGCGGCCCTCGAGCATCATTCTCTCGAATTCGTCTACCGCAACCAAATGCGCCGCCAGATCGTGTTCTTCGGCGTCAGGTTCTTTGCCCGTGGGCGTCAGGCCGGTGGCCAGGAAGACGTGCTGCTTTTGCCGTAAGAGGCCGTAGGCGATCCACAGCGTGCCGAGCAGCGTCATGTGCGCTGCGTCCAGCCCCAGCTCCTCGCGCAGTTCGCCGCGCGCCAGCTCCTCCGGCGAGTCGATCTCCATCTCCCAACTGCCCTGGGGCAGTTCCAGGGCGCGCTCCGCGATGGTATAGCGGAATTGCTCCACCAGCCAGATACGCTCATTTTCGATGGGCAAAATGATGGCAGCGTCGTGCTTTTCGACCACGCCGTAGATGCCTCTTTGGCCGTTGGAGCGCAAAATTTGGTCTTCGCGCACGCGCATCCAGTGATTGCGGTAGACCTCGCGGGTGGAAAGGGTGGTGATAGAGCGGGGGGTGGGGTCTTCGCCAGGCTTCATGGGGCTCATGGCACCAGCATACAGCGCAAACAAAACACCGGGCGGTCTTCCGGTTCCTGGCGGCCGTTTCTGCGGCGGTTCTCAGTTTTCTCGAATGTACTGCCCGCCGTGTCCGCCGCCGCGGATGGTGTTTTCTTCCACCCCGGTGATGAAGACCTGCCGCTGGGGTTCCGGCGGAGGAGCAGACACCCAACGATGCGCAAAGGTTTGTATAGGCTCGTATACCTACGCACTTGAGGAATGAAAGTGCCTCCAGATTGTCTCCGCTGTCTTACGCGAAACCACGGCGGCCAGCGACTCCGCTGTGGCCTGCTCGACGTCGCGCAGGCTGCCGAAGTGGGTGAGCAGGCGCTGGCGAGTTTGCGGTCCCACGCCGGGAATGTTCAGCAGCTCCGAACCGCGGTCGCGTATGGCGCGGCGCTGGCGATGATAGCCGACGGCAAAGCGATGGCTCTCGTCGCGGATCATCTGCACCAGATGCAGCACCGGCGAGCGGCGGTCGAGAACGATGGGCTCGTCCTCATTTCCGTAAAGATAGATGACCTCTTCTTTTTTCGCGATGGCGGCCAGCGGCTGCGAGGTGAACCCCAGCGACTCCAGCGCCTCGGCGGCAGCGTGAAGCTGTCCGAGGCCGCCGTCGATGAGTATCAGCGAAGGCATGGTAGAGGGTTCTTTGGAACGCAAGAGTTTTTCGTCAAGGGCTGAGGCTTCCTCATTTTCAGAGGCATGATCGGCGGCCTCGAAAACCGACGGTGGCAGCGCCGTCCCTACGGGACTGGAGGCCTGCGGCGAAATCGCTTTCCCCACGCTGAAGCGCGGGGCTGACAAACGCTGCGCCTCCGGCGCGGTCTCCTCGGCGCCCGCGGCGTTGCGAATGCGGCGGTAGCGCCGCTCGATCACCTCGCGCATGGACGCAAAATCGTCCACGCCCGCGACATTCATCACCTTGAACTTACGGTACGCGGACTTGTTCATCTTGCCGTCTTCCCAAACCACCAGCGAGGCCACGGTCTCGGCGCCCTGGATGTGTGAGATGTCGAAGCACTCGATGCGGCGGGGCAGATCGGGCAGCATCAGCGCCTCCGCCAGTGCCTCCTGGATCGCCTTGCGTGAGGGCTCCAGCACGCGGAATCGCTGTATATAGGACTGCTTGGCGTTCTGCCCCGCCAGATCGACCAACGACCGCTTTTCGCCGCGCTGCGGAACTACGATTTCAATGCGATGGCCGGCTCGCTCGCTGAGCAGTGCGGCGAGGGATTCGCGGTCGTCAAAGCCGGCCGGCACAAGGATGGTGCGCGGGACGTACTGCTGGTCGATGTAGAGCTGCTTGAGGAGAGCGGAAAACACCTCCCCGGCGTCAAAGACCTGGCCTCTGACCTCTGCTCCTTGCTCTGTAATCTCCGCCTCCTTCAGCGACGGCAGGTCTTCCCAGAAAAATTCGCGCCGGTCCACGATCTTGCCGGAGCGCAGGTGAAAGAGATTCACGGCTAGCGCCCCGTCCTCGTAGTGGTAGCCGAAGACGTCGGCGTCGTCATCCTGGCCGGCGGTGGCAATGCGCTGCTTTTCCTCAAGCTGGTGTACGGTGCTGAGCTGATCGCGCAGCCGCGCTGCGGCCTCGAACTGCTCGGCGTCGGCGGCGGCCATCATGCGCGCAGTCAGCGTCCGCTCCAGCTCGGCGTGGCGGCCCTCCAAAAAGAGCTGGGCGTCGCGCACGGCGTCTTTGTATGCCTCTGGCGTGGTCAATCCCTCCACGCACGGCCCCAGGCAGCGGTGCATGTAGTACTGCAAGCAGGCGCGCGGATGGTAGCGCGAGAGATCGACCTTGCAACTGGGCAGCAGGAAGCTGCGGTGAATCAGCTCGGCCACGCGGTAGGCCAGATTGCCGGGAAAGTATGGTCCGTAGTAGGCCGAGCCGTCCTTGCGCAGACGGCGTGTGACAAAAACCTTGGGGTAGCGGTCGGCCAGGGTGAGCTTGACGTAGGGGTAGGTCT
>JAJYZC010000044.1 GCA_021800255.1 Acidobacteriota bacterium | reverse complement strand
TGAATCTGCTCAAGCAGGACAAAACCTGCAAACTCGGCGTCCACGGCAAACGGCTCACTGCTGCCTGGGATCACCCCTACCTGTTACGCCTGCTCGGAGTGGAGAATTAAGATGCGTTTGCCCTGGCCGCCACCCTGCCCACTCCGCGCAGGATGGCCTTGACCGGCCAGCGGCCTTCAGCGTCCGCAAAGAAGATTTCGCCGGTGCGCCGCGCTTCAGGTCGATAATACCATCGCCGGAGCAGGGCCAGATGGCCCTGGCGAACCACCGCTGACGGCGCTCCGGCAGTTCCGGCCAGAGCGGCCAAGGTAGCTTCCAGCCGCGCTTCGAGCAGGCCGCGAGGCAATTTGGCAGGAACCACATCTCCCGCAGCGGCCAAAGCCCGTTGCTTTTGTTCGGCTTCGGCGCGACTGGAGTCATGCTCTAACACGTCTTGTTGCTGGGCCTCGGCGGGCGTCACCGGACAGGTTTCCTGGCCGGGCTTTGATATGTCTTGCTCCGGCGAAGGACTTTGGCCGCTTTCTAATCCCTGCTCCTTATTCCCTACTTCCTGCTTCTCCGATCCCTCATCCCTGATCCCTCCCGCTTCAGGGATGGGCTCGAGCGCCACGGGTTGCGCGAAGAGCGAACTCGATCCAGACTGTTCGTTCTGGATTCTCATGCCCAAAGTTGAAAAGCCGGCCGGGCCGCGCAGGCAGCCGTTCTCAAAGAGGAAAACGGCCACTTCTTCAGGGTGCGCAGAGGCTTGGAGAATGAGCGCGCGCAGTTGACTTAGCGGCCGCACCAGCTCGGCGGCCAGCGCGCGCACGGCTTCCACGCGCTGTACCTGCGCATGGAGGGCGGCGGCGGATTCATATTCCAGGTTCGCGGAGGCCTGGTCGCGCTGGGCGCGCAACACTACCAGGCGGCTCTCGCCGCGCGTGGCGAGAAAGCGCTCGACGGCCGTGGACTCTTCAGCGTAACGCTCATCGGTGCAGCCCTTATAGCAGGGCGCCAGGCACATCTTCATCTCCGAGTAAACACAGCCGGGATAGCTGGGGTCAGGGTTCAGATCGAAGGTGCAGCGGCGCAGCAGAAATAGCTTGAGCATCTCCTCGGCAAAGCGCTCGGCGGCGGCGCGCGAGGGGAACGGTCCATAGGCCCAATCGGCCTCGCGCAGGCTGGGGCGGTGGGTGACCACGATGCGCGGATAGGGATTGCCGCCGAGGAAGCGCACAAAGGCCGGCGCGCGCAGGTGCATGCGCTCCAGGGCCTTCGGCCCGTACTGGTTTTGGAGGAGTTCAAACTGAAGAAGTAGGGACTCAAACTCAGAGCCGGTCAGTCTCCACTCGATGCGGCGTACGCGGGCGGCGAGTTGCAGGCGGCGGGAATGCTGGAGCGAGGGCTGGAGCAGCCGTTCGAGACGGGCGCGCAGGTTGGGCGTGCGGCCGATGTAAGGCTCGGCGTGAGCCTCGGCACCATAGAGAGTGAAGACGGCGGCGCGATGCGGGAGCTGCGCCAGCGCGGCTTTGGGGTCAGCGGGATCGAAGGCAATTTGCTGCGCCTCAAATCCGAAGGATCGCTCTGTCAATCCGCCTCCGGCTTGGACCTGTTCATCCATGTTGCATGATCCATACAGGTTTCTGGTTAAGAGCCGGCCACTGTCATGCCGTCGATGCGCAAGGTGGGCGAGGCCACCGCGCTACGGAAGACCAGATCGTTGCCGATGGCGGTTAGGTTACGCAGCATCTCGCCGAGGTTGCCGGCGATGGTCACCTCTTCGACCGCGTGGGTCAGCTCGCCGTTTTCGATCCACAATCCCGCCGCGCCGCGCGAGTAGTCGCCCGTGACCACGTTGACGCCGAAACCCATCAGGCCGGTCACGTAAAAGCCGGCTTGCACCTCGGCGAGGATTTGCTCTTTGGTCAGGGTCCCTGGCTCCAAATACAGGTTTCCGCAACCCACGCCCGGCGTTCCGGCCAGACTGCGTGAGGCGTTGTGCGTGGACTTCATGCCCAGCTTGCGCGCCGTGTAGGTGTTGAGCAGGTAGCTGCGCAGAACGCCGTTTTCCACCACCACGGTGCGCCGCGAGGGCAGGCCCTCGCCGTCGAAGGGCGAGCTGCCGAAGCCGCCCGCACCCGAAGGCAGCAGCATAGTGTTGTCGTCCACGATGGTCAGCGCGGGTACGCCGATGGTCTCGCCCAGCTTTCCGGCGAGAAACGACGCGCCGCGCCAGACGGCGTCGCCGGAGACGGCTTCAAAGAGGGAGCCGATCAGCGTGCGGGCCGTCTCCGGAGCAAAGACGATGGGTACGCGCTGGGTGGGCATGCGTCGCGCGCCCAACCGGCGCAAGGTCCGTCGCGCAGCTTCTGCCCCGACCGCTTCAGGCGATTCCAGATCCTTGAGCCGCCGCGCGCTGGACCACCAGCCGTCGCGTTGCATCTGGCCGTTGGCGTCCATAGCCAGCGGCGCCACAGAGACTCCGGCATAGCTGGTGCGGTAGCCGCCTGCGAAGCCGCGCGAGTTGGCCATAGCCCTGCGCCCGGTGGAGAGGTCGAAGCTGCCGCCTTCGGAGTTGGTGATGCGCGGGTCGGCGCCGAGGGCCGCAGCTTCGGCCCGCCGCGCCCACTCGATGCGCTCTGGCCCGGAGAGTGAGTACACGTCGTCGTAATACAGGTGCAGTTCGCCAGCGGCCGCGCCGAACTCGCCCGCATCCGCCAGCCCGGTGAAGGGATCTTCTTCGGTGATGCGGGCCAGCGCCAGCGCGCCCTCGACCAGCCGGCGAATGCCCTCCGCGGTCAGGTCGCTGGTGGAGGCTGAGGCCGAACGCCGGCCCCAAAACACGCGCAATCCCAGAGCGCGCGAGCCGGACTCTTTGAGCGTCTCCACCTCGCCCAGGCGCACATTCACGGTGAACTCGTCGCCCTCGCGCGCTACAGCCTCGGCGTCTGTAGCTCCGGCCTTCATGGCTTGCTCCACCACATCGGCGGCGAGGGTTTCAAGGTCGAGTGCGGCGTCACTGGAGGAGAAGGCGGCTTGGGGCATGGTTCCACAGTAACAAATGGGCTGTGTGAGGCACTGCGCCCTTGTTCAAGGAAACCGCATAAACGGCGAATGAGGACTTGGCTCCGGATCGCGCGTCCCTATGATTGCATGACAGCGCAGGTTGCCTCTGATGAATAGACTGGTGGCTGTTAGACGACCGTCGAGCTCGGGGGAGGGAACCGGCGCTGTCATACACGGGAATCGGAGAACCGCCGCAGGGTCACTTGCCCGGCTTACCCAGCGCCCGGTGGCCGATGTCGCGCCGGAAGTACATTCCTTCAAAAGCGATCTCCTCCAAGGCTTGATAAGCGCGGGTCAGAGCGTCTTTGAGCGAATCAGCAGCGGCGGAGACGCCCAACACGCGGCCGCCCGCGGTCACAAGCTGTCCGCCGGCCTGGACCGTGCCGGCGTGGAAGACCTGCACGCCGGGAACCTGGCCGGCGGCGGCGAGGCCGGTGATGGGCAGGCCGGTTTGATAGCTGCCCGGGTAGCCTGCCGAACTGGCTACCACGCAGACTGAGGCGCCAGGCGCCCAGCGCAGCTCGGTCTCAGCCAGCCGTCCGTCCACGCAGGCTTCTAGTGCGTCCACAAGATCGCTTTCCAGGCGCAGCAGGATGGCCTGGGTCTCGGGATCGCCGAAGCGGGCGTTGAACTCCAGCACCTGGGGGCCGCGTGCGGTCATCATCAGCCCACAGTAAAGGACGCCGGTAAACGGCGCATCCTCTTCAGCCATGGCCCGCACCGTGGGCTCTGCGATGTGACGCCGGATCCATTCCGCCATGCCGGGGTTGAGCAGCTCGTCGGTAGAGTAGGCGCCCATGCCGCCGGTGTTGGGCCCAGTGTCGCCCTCGCCGACGCGCTTGTGGTCCTGCGCGGGAACCAGCGGCGCCACATGTTTGCCGTCGCTCAGGCAAAGGAAGCTGATCTCGTCGCCCTCCAGGAACTCCTCGATCACTACCTGGCGCTCCGCCTCGCCGAGCAGCGCGCCGCTGAACAGGCCCTGCGCGGTCTCGACAGCGGCGTGGCGCGATGGACAGATGACGACGCCCTTGCCGGCAGCCAGTCCGTCGGCCTTGACCACGATGGGTGGATGAAAGATGTCGATGGCCTTTTCGGCCTCGGCTGCGGTCGAGCAAACCGCGTAGTTGCCGGTAGGAATGTTGTGGCGATGCAGAAATTGCTTAGCGAAGCCCTTGCTGGTTTCCAGCATGGCCGCCGCCCGGGTGGGGCCGAAGACGCGCCATCCGCGCTCCCGCAAGGCGTCCACAATGCCCAGCGCAAGCGGCAGCTCCGGGCCCACGATAGTCAGGCCGGGCTGCTCGGCCTCGGCCAGGCGAACCATAGCGTCGAGGCTTTTTAGCTCAACCGGAACACAACGGGCGGTTTGCGCGATGCCGCCGTTGCCGGGCGCGCAAACCACCTCCGTAACGCGCGGGCTGCGCGCAACCGCCCACGCCAGAGCGTGCTCGCGGCCGCCGGAACCAAGGATCAAGACCTTCATGGCAACAAACCCTTCCCTCCGGTTTCGCCAAAGCCCGAAAGGTTATGGTCGGCAAAGGGGGCATGGGAAGTCAAACCGGATCAGGATTCTGTCTGCAACAACGATCACGCAAAGAGACTGGCTTGCTGGTTTTCACCTAAGCCTAGCCTATCCTCGGCGATAGCGGCAAACGCAGGGTTAATCTCGAACCCCAGGTACGTTCTTCCTAATAGTTTGGCTGCAACCAGCGTAGACCCACTCCCACAAAATGGATCCAAAACCACTTGGCCTTCTTGTGTGGTCAGTTCGATCAAGGCTTGCATCAGCCGAACAGGCTTCTGGGTTGGATGCACCCCGGCTTCGCCGGCCGCGAAGCCGCAGTGCAACACGTTATCAGGCGACTTCTCATATTTTAGAAATGCTTCCTCATTGAAAGCGCCGACCGAGTGTGTCAGAACATTCTCCATGATTCCATTCGTTGAGATCGCTTCGATTTTCTTGATTCGATCTTGTATCTTTAGCGCCCTGACGAGAGCGGTAAGGGCTTGTTCGTGACTCATAGCCATGATCCGCGCACGCTCATTCGCCAAGTAAGTCAGAGCGTTCTCCTTGGCAATCGCGAGGGATTCAACCGAAGCCATTTTCTCAACTTGCCATTGATCGGCGACGGCCTTAGAGAACCTCAGCATCGTCCCGTTGATTGCCTGCCAATAATCCGATGAACTTTTTGACGGATTCAATGCGGTGACACTTTTGAAAATGTCGCACAATAAGCCGACAACCGGGGATCGGCCAATTGCACCGGAAACTGAAACGAGCAAGGCTAAATGCGCATATGTAAACGTGCAGACATTCATCGCACTTGCCTGTTGATATATTTGACTCGATTTGGTTGGGAGCTGGTGAACGGGGCAGCCAATCATTGCGTATGGCTTTCCGCGTTTCTAACCGTACATTGACTGAACTTTAAAATCCTTCTGATTTTTGGCCGTTCTGCTGAGGCGAAATGCCTTGGCGTCAGCTACAAAACTGAAATCATCGGCGAAAGCCTCGACATCTGCGGCATCCGCGCGTTCCTTCAATACGAAACTTCTTAGTCCAATCGCTCTGAATGTTTGGGTTAAGATTGCATCGGTATATTTCGAGTACAGCTTTTCTGCCGTTGAATCGTGCCCAAACCCCTCAGGTATGTCGCCGCAGAGCCTCAGGTGATCGATTATGGCGCTATTTCCTTCTATCTCCCATTTTTTGCTGAGGCCGAGATCAATCTTCTCAGCCGCTTCTCGAAACGCATCCTTTTGCTTGCCCTTTAGCGATTCGAGGTTGGCAATCCAGTGCTCCCTGCGGGCAATAGCGGAATGATCGATGACTGTGATTTCCGGCATTGGAGTTCCACGGCGGGTTTCGATGTTCAGAGACTCAGATCCGCTTAGAGCTGGTTCATGTTCTGCAAGAACTCGGCGTTGTTGCGCACCTTTTCCAGGCGGCTGATGAGCAGTTCCATGGCCTCGACCGGGGAGAGCGGATTGAGCACCTTGCGCAAAACCCAGATGCGCGACAGATCGTCCTTGGGGATGAGCAGCTCTTCCTTGCGCGTGCCGGAGCGCTGAATGTCGATGGCCGGAAAGACGCGCTTGTCCACCAGCTTGCGGTCTAGAATGATCTCCATGTTGCCGGTGCCCTTGAACTCCTCGAAGATCACTTCGTCCATGCGCGAGCCGGTATCCACCAGCGCCGTAGCGCAAATGGTCAGCGAGCCGCCCTCCTCGATGTTGCGGGCCGCGCCAAAGAATCGCTTGGGCCGCTGCAGGGCGTTGGAATCTACGCCGCCCGAAAGCACCTTGCCGGAAGGCGGCACGATGGTGTTGTAGGCGCGCGCCAGGCGGGTGATCGAATCCAGCAGAATCACCACGTCGCGCTTGTGTTCGACTAGCCGTTTGGCCTTCTCAATGACCATCTCAGCCACCTGCACGTGGCGCGCCGCCGGCTCGTCGAAGGTGGAACTGATGACCTCGCCCTTCACCGAACGCTGCATGTCGGTGACCTCTTCGGGGCGCTCGTCGATGAGCAGCACGATCAGAACCACCTCGGGATGGTTGGTGGTGATGGAGTTGGCGATCGCCTGCAAAAGCATGGTCTTGCCGGTGCGCGGCGGAGCCACGATCAGGCCGCGCTGGCCCTTACCCAGTGGCGTCAGCAGGTCCATCACCCGCCCGCTGATCCCCTCGCGCACCGTCTCCATCTTGATGCGCTCCTGCGGATAAAGCGGCGTGAGGTTGTCAAAGAGAATCTTGTTGCGGGTCTCTTCCGGCGACTCGAAGTTGATGGCTTCGATCTTCACCAGCGCAAAATACTTCTCACCCTCGTGCGGCGGGCGCACGTTGCCGCTGATGGAGTCGCCCGTCTTCAGGTCGAACTTGCGAATCTGCGACGGCGACACGTAGATGTCGTCCGGGCCGGGCAGATAGTTGTAGTCGGGCGAGCGCAGAAAGCCATAGCCGTCGGGCAGGATTTCCAGCACGCCCTCGGCGAAGATGTGGCCCTCTTTTTCGCTCTGCGCCTGAAGAATCTTGAAGATCAGGTCCTGTTTGCGCAAGCCGCTGGCGCCCGGAATCTCAAGGGTGCGCGCGATGCGGCTCAGTTCGGTGATGTTCTTTTCTTTGAGTTCAGCTATGGTCATGGTTACCTGCAAGCGGCCGGGATGGAGGCGTGGAGTTCGAGAGGAAAAATAGCATCTGGGAGGAATCAGGCCTGCATTCAAGACCGAACCGGCGCAAACCGGCCTTAAAGCATTCACCGAACCCGGTTGGAGATCGAAATGCCTGAGGAGAGAGGCCGCCTGCGACGGGAAGTTGCCTTAAATCCTTTGCCTGATCCGACTATACACTGCCAAAAAACGCTGTCAAGCAGCGCGGCGCCGCTCAACGGGCTGGACCGCGGACGCCTCTTCGGTCGCCGCAGATATGGGACTGGATGTTTGAAACCGGCACAAAACATCATTGGTGGTGTCTTGCAGCCGTGTATTCGGCTTATGGAGCTTACGGGTTGCTTTGCTTGCCAGTTGACAGAGCTGGTAGCGATTGGACACATGAGAGAGTGCCCCAAATACCAAATCAGAACGCATTGCAAATTTCTCCTTCAAATAAGTGCCTGCCCGCCCGGAACTTCTTGGCTCCGCTGGTGCAGCCGGGGAGTCACCCAAATCGGCGGCGCCCCACCTTTCCACTCTCATCTTTTAGACGCACATCTCGTGTGTCCAGTTCGTTCGTTTCATGCACAATTGCACGTTATGAGATACAGCTGCTACGTCCGGCTGGCGGCGTGCCGCCTTGGCATTCCAAACGCAGATTGTTTCTCGCCCTGAACAAGAGCGCTGCGCACCAAACCCTTCGCGAGTAAGCCTTCACTCTAGGTTGGATGCGGCTGACGGCATCAGATGGCGCAAATTTCTTTACACCACCTCTGCCCTATGTGGAAGGCTGACTTGAATGTATACCCGGCTATTCTTCAGGTCAACTATTTTTTGTGGATTTTGGCAGCGATTTTCCCTGTCGCCTGCTCCTCGCCATCCCAAGAGAGGCCAATTTTTAAACTATTATTTATCAAATGGATACAGAAGCAGCACAGTAAAAAATTTAGCCCTGAAGGCCGCCCTTTGGCTGCGGCTGGCTCTTGCTCTGCCCAGTCACGCCTTTCATGAACCTTTCTGGTTACTTCCGGCTGTTCCTGGCGCGCCACGGCCGTCCATCCGGATCGCTCATCAGCGGCTCTCCGTCATCATCCAAGCCCGCGGGCCGTCTACGCCTCTTCGCGCGCCGTTTAGGAGTCGAGATAAGCTCGTCTAAGCGGAAAAGCCAAACCACCAGAATTCCCAAAAAGGGAACTGCAAACAAAAGCGTCTCCCATCCGGACTTCAGAACCAGCTCGCGCACTTCCGGCCTCCGCTGTTTTTCCACACCTGCCTCATGCAATCCTCACACCGCGCAAAGCCTTCCACAATTGGTTTTCCTAGTCCCTCGAAGGCAGGTTACTGCTTTTTCCGGTGCGCGATCACGTAATCCTTGATGCGGAAGTAAACCTTGCTGGGGAGCACTCCGCGCTCCAGAAGGTCGCTTTTGGCGTGATATGGCCTGAAGCGCACGATGCGCGCCGCCCAGATGCGCGTCATGCCCGGAATCTTCATCAACTCTTCCACGCTGGCTTGGTTGATGTCCACGCGCGCCCCAGGCGGTGGAATCGCGTGGGCCGCCCGCGCCGCCTGTGTCCCGGCAGCCGATGAACGGGGCTGGCCGATGAGGACTAAGCCCAGCACCGCGGTTGCCAGCGCGGCATAGATTGTTCCGGTACGCACGGGTCTATTCTCCGCTTTGCTCAGCGCCGGCGCAACCCGCGCCGCGGCGCGGCCGGCTGCGCTGAGCTTTGCGTAAAATGAATCCAGGTCAGATGGTGGCTTCCCCAATCGCGCCGCGCGGCCCCGGACGCTTTCGCGTGCTCGGTAAAGCTCCGTCTGCGCTTCTCATCGCGCTAGTCGCGCTGCTGGCCGTGTGCCTGGTTTTTTCCTGGATGACGCGCGGCGCCATGGCCAATCTGGCGTTTCTGAGGAGCCGTGACAGGGCTAGGGTGATGGAGGGTCGATCCTCCACGGTGGACCTGCGTCCCTGGCAAACCGCTCAGGCTCTGGCGCCAATGGCCGTATCCGTCGAGGAGATCCAGTACGCGCGGGAAGCCGAGAACCTGGCCGATCATGAGGTGGATCAGGCGTTTGCGGCGGCGCTGCGCCAGGCGGAACTGGCCCAGCGGCATCGCGTGCTCACCGGACGGGCGCTGGCGCTTTCCAAGCGCGTGGCGCAATTCCAACGCATGATGATTCAAGATAAAGCCCTGGTGCAGAAACTGAAGGCCAAAGTCGCGGCGCCCGGCGGTGCCGTGCGGAGCGCCGTCAAGTCCGCCATGGGCGCCGCAGACTTGCAGACAGCCGAGGCCCAGCTTGCCCTCGATACCGATGAGCTAAGCGACGCCCAGCGCGATCTGGAGCGTGCAACCGGCAGCGACATCGTCCGCATTCAAGACGAGCTGGCCGCGCATGAAGCCTTCATGCACAAATACGACAGCCAGCAGCAGGCCGGCGGGCAGCTTGCTGCCATCTCCGTTCAGCGCAACCACACGCTGGCTAGCCGCCTGGACGCTTGGTTCAACCAGCGCAGCCGTTACGCCCTCATTGAGCAGGCCCTCCAGGAGGCGCGGAGCGATGCACAAACCCTTAGCGCCGAACATAATGCTCTTGAGGCCAAGGCCAATGCCGCCGACGCCGCCCAGCAGAAGGCCGGAGCAACCCTCGCGCAGATCCAGGACCGCGATACGGAGCGCCAGATTCTCTCCATCGACGACGACCGCATTCAAACCGACCAACGGCTCGCCTCGGTTTACAGCAAGTGGGCCGCCCAGGTGCTCATGCAGCACGGTATCCTTCTCCACCTCATCCTTCAATCGGCGGAGACCATCCTCTTCATCATGATCTGCGTCATCCTGGGCGACGCGCTGGTGCGGCGGCTGATGGAGCATCCGGCGCTCGACCGCCGGCAGACCCAGACCCTGCGCACCATTCTGCAAGTTGGCGTCCAACTTATCGGAGTCCTGCTGATCGTGATGGTCGTCTTCGGCCCGCCCCACCAGACGGCCACTCTGGTCGGCCTGGTCACGGCCGGACTCACCATCTCGCTCCAGGATTACATCCTCGCCTTTTTCGGATGGTTCTCCTTGGTCGGCAAGAATGGCATTGGCGTCGGCGACATGGTGGAGATCAACGGCGTGTGCGGCGAAGTCATCGAAGTCGGCCTTCTCAGCACTACTTTACTTGAGACCACGGGCATGGCCGAAAAAGGCGAGCCTACCGGGCGCCGCGTCTCCTTCCTCAATAACTTTGCCATCCGCGGCACCTGTTTCAACTTCTCCAGCGAGGGCCAGTGGCTGTGGGATGAGATCACCATCAGCGTACCCGCCGGCGACGACATCTTCGCTATCTCCAAAAGCGTGGAACAGGTCGCTCTCGAAGAGACGGCGGAGAGCGCCCGGCTTGCCGAGGAAGAGTGGCAGCGCAACGCGCGCGGCACGCGCCTGACCGGCCTCAGCGCGCGCCCCATCGTCCTGTTGCGTCCCTCGCGTCCGGGCATCGACATCGGCTCCGGCATCGATGTTCAGGTGCGCTACGTCACCCGCGCCGTGGGCCGCTACGAGGTCCGCGACCGGCTCTATAGGCACGTCATCAGGCTGCTCAAGGAAAAGCATCTTTTGCCCCCGCCCAATCTCACACCCCAGCCAACGAGCCGCCCCATTGAGCCAGCGGGAGCCGGAGTAAGTTGAGCCGTGAAAATTCGCTTGCTCCTCTTGAAAGCAAAACCAGAGTTGCTCGCATTGCGGGTCAACCCCTGCGCAAAAACCTCCGGTTGACACCACCTAGGGTTTACCCTTAGCTTGTAGATAGATGCAAAGCCTCCGCCATCACGAGCGCCATCATCATGGAATCCCATGCCGGCGGACTGCCATGGCCTGAGTGGATCGGCCAGAGAGATCGGAAAGAAACAGCCCAGCCCGCCGGCGATTGACGCTGGCGGGCTTTTTCATGCCGCAAATTCCAACCGGAGAAAAAAGGAAAAGATGACCGACAACACAGCTACAATCGATTTCGATAAGATGGATGGCCTCGTGCCCGGCATCGTGCAGGATGCGCGCACCGGCCAGGTGCTGATGCTGGGCTTTCTCAATCCGGCCAGCTACGCCAAAACCAGGGAGACCGGCTACGTGACCTTCTGGAGCCGCACCCGCCAAAAGCTCTGGATGAAGGGCGAAACCAGCGGCAACCGGCTGCGCGTGGTTTCGGCTGCAACCGACTGCGACAGCGACACGCTGCTGTTTCGCGTCGAGGTGGAGGGCGACGGCCTGGTCTGTCATGAGGGCACAGTGAGCTGCTTTACGCGCCCCCTCGGCGCCGGCGCTCAAGATGCGGAGGCCGCACGTGGCTGACAAACTGCGTCTCGGAATCCCCAAGGGCAGCTTGCAAGAGGCGACCATTGCGCTCTTCAAGCGTGCGGGCTGGAATATCTACGCTGACGGCCGCTCCTACTTTCCTTCGATCGACGATAGCGAGATCGAGTGCATGTTGATCCGCGCCCAGGAGATGGCGCGCTACGTCGATCATGGCGTGCTCGACGCGGGCTTGACCGGCATCGACTGGGTGGTGGAAAGCGGGCTGGACGTGAAGAGCGTCACCACGCTCACCTACGCCAAGCAGAGCCGGCGCAAGGTGCGCTGGGTGCTGGCCGTTCCCGAGTCCAGCGGCTACGAGAAGGCCGAAGACCTCGAAGGCAAGATTATCGCCACCGAACTGGTGGAAACCAGCAAACGCTACTTCGCCGCCAAAGGCGTCAACGTGAAGGTGGAGTTCAGTTGGGGCGCGACCGAGGTCAAGCCGCCCATGCTGGCCGACGCCATCGTGGAGGTGACCGAAACCGGCAGCTCGCTCAAAGCCAACCGCCTCAAGATCATCGATACGGTCATGGAGAGCGAGACGCACCTGATCGCAGGCAAGGCCGCGCTGGCCGGCGCCTGGAAGCGGCAGAAGATCGACCAGATCGCAACCATGCTGCGTGGCGCCATCGACGCCCAGTCGCAGGTGGGGCTCATGCTCAACGTCAAGCGCGCGGATCTTGAAGCCGTGCTGGCCGTGCTGCCGGCGCTCAACTCGCCCACTGTCTCGCAGTTGAGCGATTCCGAGTGGGTTGCGGTGAACACCATCGTCGAAGAGCGCGTAGCGCGTGACGTGATCCCGCGCCTCAAGGCGGCGCGCGCCGCGGGCATCGTCGAGTATCCGCTGAACAAGGTGGTGCTCTAAGTCCTGGAAACGAATGAGGCGCTAACGATGAAACTGATCCGGACCACAGGACGAAATGCGCAGGCCGCGGCGGAGACGATAGCCGCGCTGCGCGAGCGCGGCGGCACATCTCTCGATGCGGTCATGCCCGCCGTGCGCCGCATCGTGGCCGATGTGCGCAGGCGCGGCGACCGCGCGCTGCTCTGCTACGCGGCGCAGTTCGACGGACTGAACGGCCCGGAGGCCTTGCGAGTAACTCAAGAAGAGATGGCCGCTGCGTGGAACGCCCTCGATCCCGCGCTGCGCGAGGCGCTGCGCACTGCCGCCGCGCAGATTCGCCGCTTCGCCCGGCGCCAATTACCAAAATCGTGGAGCGCATCGCCGCTCAAGGGCCTCACCACTGGCCAGCTTGTGCGCCCCCTCGGCTCCGCCGGCTGCTACGTGCCCAGCGGCCGGCACCCGCTCCCTTCCACGCTGCTGATGACCGCGATTCCTGCGCAGGTGGCGGGCGTTGCGCGCATCGTCGCGGTCTCGCCCAAACCCGCGCCGGAAACTCTGGCCGCAGCGCACCTTCTTGGAATCGGTGAGTTCTACCGGCTGGGCGGCGCACACGCCGTCGCCGCCCTTGCCTATGGAACCGCGCGCATCCCGCGCGTGGACAAAATCGTGGGCCCCGGCAATCTCTACGTCACAGCCGCCAAACGCCTGGTCGCCTTCGATTGCGCGATCGATATGCTCGCCGGCCCCACCGAGATCGTCGTCGCCAGCGAGCGCGGCGATGCGGCCGCCATTGCATCCGATCTGGTCGCGCAGGCCGAGCACGATCCGGAGGCGCTGGCCATCTTCATCACCACACGCGAGGACCTGGCGCGAGCCGTGATCGCCGAAGCCAAGTTGCACAGCCGCCAAAACCCCGTGGCGCGCCAGGCACTCCGCCGCAACGGTTACGTCTTCCTCGCCGGATCGGTTGAGGAAGCCTGCTACATTACCAACCATCTCGCACCCGAGCACCTCACCGTCGATTCCGCCGTTGATCTGGCCTGGGTTCAGAATGCCGGCTCGGTCTTTGCCGGCCGCTGGTCGGCGCAGCCCTTGGGCGATTACATCTCCGGCCCTAATCACACCCTGCCCACCGGCGGCATGGCGCGGGTGCGCGGCGGATTGAGCGTGAACGACTTCGTGAAACTCATCACCGTGCAGGAGTACACCACGCAGGGGGTGCGAGCCCTGGGACCGAAGGCCGCGCTGCTCGCCGAGGCCGAAGGTCTCGCCGCCCACGCCGCGGCCATTCGCAGCCGCCTGCGCAGCCGCGCCCAAGGAGAAAGGAGGTCCAATGGCTGAAGCGCCGATTTCGCTCACACCCGCGCCCCGCGCGCGCGTGCAGGCGATGCAGGAGTACCATCCGCCGCTCGGCGGCCGCGATGCGATGCGCCTGGACTTCAATGAGAACACGGTTGCCTGTTCGCCGAAGGTCCGCGAAGTCCTGGCTCAGATCTCCGCCGGCTCGCTCACCCGCTATCCCGAGCGCGGGCCGGTAGAAGCCGTCGTCGCAGCACGCCTCGGCTTGCGCGCGGAGCAGGTTGTCCTCACCAACGGCGTCGATGAGGCCATTCACGTGCTCTTCGAGACCTTCCTCGACACAGGTGACGAGCTGTTGTTGCCCAGGCCCACCTACGCCATGTACGAAATCTATGCCTCGGCCACCGGCGCGCGCGTCATCGCCGTCCAAGCCGGCGACGATTTGCAATTCCCTTTCGAGCGGCTTTCGTCCGCGATCTCGCCGCGCACCAAGCTCATCGCCATCGCCAACCCCAACAACCCATCGGGCTTGATCGCCACGCGCGCGCAGCTTCTCGAACTCCTGCGCCGCGCGCCGCAAGCCGTGTTCTTCGTGGACGAAGCCTACTTTCATTTTTGCGGCGAAACGGTGATGGACCTTGTGGGCGCACTGCCCAATCTCGTGGTAGCGCGCACCTTCTCCAAGGCCTACGGCTTGGCCGGCTTGCGTCTTGGGCTTTTGGCCGGTCCCACGGAGCTGATGCGCTGGGTGCGCCGCGTGCTCTCGCCCTATAGTGTGAACTCTTTGGCCCTCGCCTGCCTGCCGCCGGCGCTCGATGACACGGCCTATCTCGATTGGTACGTAAGCGAAGTGCTCGCCGCGCGCAGCGAGTTCGAGGCTGCGGTCGATGCGGCGGGAGTGCGCCGCTGGCCCAGCCGCGCCAACTTCATTCTGATCGAAATCGGCGCGCGCCACGCGGAGTTTGTTCAACGAATGCGCGCCGCCGGCGTGCTGGTACGCGACCGTTCGAGCGATCCCGGCTGCGACGGCCGCGTGCGCATCACCATCGGAACCCGCGAGCAGATGCGGCAAGCCGCCGCGGCCCTCAACGAAACGCTGGCCGCGCTGCGGATCGGAAGCGAGGCGCAATGACAACCAAGAAGAGCGCAGCGAAATCCCCATCGGACGCCAAAGCTCCTGGCGCAGCGGGTCAGGTTCGCACCGCAACCATTGTCCGCCACACCGCCGAAACGCGCATTGATCTGCAACTGACAATCGAGGGTCAAGGCCGCTACAGCGTCTCCACCGGCATCCGTTTCTTCGATCACATGCTGGAGCTGTTCGCGCGCCACGGCGCCTTCGACCTCGACCTCGTTTGCAAGGGCGATCTCGATGTCGATCAGCACCACACCGTCGAAGACGTGGGCATCGCGCTCGGCGAAGCCTTCTACCGCGCCCTCGGCGATAAGCGCGGCATCCTCCGCGCCGGCTACTTCGTCATGCCCATGGACGAGACTCTCGCCGTCGCCGCCGTGGACCTGAGCGGACGCACGGCCTTCGCCGTGGACGCAAAGGTGCGCACGCGGCTGGTTGGAGATTTGCAGTCTGAGCTAGTCACCGATTTCTTTGAGGGCTTCGCACGCGGCGCTCGCGCCAACGTGCACGTAAAAACCATGTATGGCCGCTCCAATCACCACAAAATTGAGGCCATCTTCAAAGCCTTCGCACGCGCCCTGCGCGCAGCCTGCTCACGCGACAAGCAGCTCGGCAAAATGCTGCCGAGCACCAAGGGCCTCCTATGAAGCATCCTGCCAAATCGCCAACTTGGCGATCCGCGCAGCGGAACCAACTGTCCAAATCGTTTACCCCGAATGCCGCTTTCTTGAGGCTCTGATGCGCGTCACCGTCATCGACTACAAAGCCGGCAATCTGACCTCGGTGCTCAAGGCGCTGCGGCACTTGGGCGCGGAGCCGGAGGTCACCGGCGGTGATCTCGCGCTGGTCGAATCGGCCGAGCGCATCGTGCTGCCTGGCGTCGGCCACTTTCAAGCTACTGAGCGGCTGGATGCGACTGGCCTCACCGGTGCGATCCGCTCGCGCTTAGTGCGCGGCGTGCCGTTTTTGGGGATTTGCGTGGGGATGCAGTGGCTCTACGCAGGATCGAGCGAAGCGCCCAAGCAGCCCGGCCTCGGCTACTTTCCAGAATCTTGCTCGCGCTTCTGTGAAGGCCAAGAAAAAATTCCCCACGTCGGCTGGAACTCGCTCGAAATCCGCCCAACAAATGGAATCGCTTCGCGGTTGCTCGCCGGCGTCAATTCCGGTGAGTACGTCTACTTCACGCACGCCTACAAAGGACCCGTCACCGCCGACACAGCAGCCGTCACGCACTACATTGAACGCTTCGCCGCGGCCGTGGAGCGAGGAAACGTGATGGGCGTGCAGTTCCATCCCGAAAAATCCGGCGCCGCGGGCCTGAAGATCCTGAGCAATTTCCTCGCCTGGCAACCGGAGAGCACCTCATGCTGACCAAGCGCATCATCGCCTGCCTCGATGTGCACGCTGGCCGCGTGGTCAAGGGCGTGCAGTTTGTCGATCTGGTCGATGCCGGCGATCCCGCCACACAGGCCGCGCGCCACGCCCGCGAGGGCGCGGACGAAATCGTCCTGCTCGACATTACGGCCACGCACGAGGGCCGGCAGACGCTGCTCGACACGGTGCGCCGCACGGCGCGTGAGCTTTTCGTTCCTTTCTGTGTCGGCGGCGGCATCCGCTCGGCGCGCGACGCGGAGCAGGTCTTCGAGGCGGGTGCGGACAAGGTCAGCATCAACTCCGCCGCTCTCGCCGATCCCGCGCTCATCAGCGCCATCGGCTCGAGCTTCGGCGCGCAAGCCGTCGTCGTCGCCATCGACGCGCGCCGCGATCCCCGCGCCGCCGATCCTGTCCGCGATGCGCAGGTCTTTGTTCATGGCGGCCGCAAGCCCGCAGGACGCCGTGTGGTGGAGTGGGCGCGCGAGGCCGAGCAGCGAGGCGCCGGCGAAATTCTTCTCACGTCTATGGACTGCGACGGCACGCGCGCCGGTTTCGATTGCGAGCTGACCGCGGCGGTGAGCGAGGCCGTCGGCATTCCCGTCATCGCCTCCGGCGGCGCAGGCACGGTGGCCCACTTCGCCGAGGTCTTCGCGCACGGACGAGCCGATGCGGCGCTGGCGGCGAGCATCTTTCACTTCGGCGTCAAAAGCGCGCGTGCTCTCAAAGAAGAGCTCGCGCAATCCGGCGTTCCCGTGAGGCTTCCATGCTAATTCCTTCGATTGATCTGATGGGCGGACGCATCGTGCAGCTTGTGCGCGGCGAAAAACTCCGCCTGGCCTTCGACGACTTTGAATACTGGATCGAAAGGTTCTCGCGCTACCCGCTCGTCCAGCTTATCGATCTCGACGCCGCCATGCGCCAGGGCGATAACTCCGCGCTCGTCGAGCAGCTCGCCAAGCGCCTTCCCTGCCAGGTTGGCGGCGGCATTGCCTCCATCGAACGCGCCCGCCAAGTGCTCCATGCCGGCGCCCGCCGCGTCATCATCGGCTCGGCGCTCTTCTCTGCCGAAGGCAAGGTGAACACGGATTTCGCCGCGAATCTCGCGCAGGGCATTGGCGCTCACCACATCGTCGCCGGCATCGACACCAGAAACGGCCGCATCGCCGTAAAAGGCTGGAAGGAGCAGGTCGCGCTTACGCCCGACGAGGCGATTCCCCAGCTCGAGCCCCACGCCGCCGCATTTCTTTACACGCATGTGGACGGCGAAGGCATGATGCAGGGATTTCCCATGGAAGCCGCCGCGCGCCTGCGCAAACTTACCGAGCGCCAGCTCATCGTGGCCGGCGGCATTCGCAGCCGGCAGGAAGTGGACGCGCTGGATGCGCTGGGCGCTGACGCCGTAGTGGGCATGGCGGTTTATACCGACCTGCTCGCGGTTTGATCGTTGCCGCCGTCACCCTCCAACGGATCGGACCTGCCCGTCGTGCCCGCCAGCCGATTGGAGTAGCATACGGAGAGCGGGCCCGGAGTCGGCCGGGCCGCTCACTCATGCTGCGAGTCGGATACCCAGCCACAATTTCGTCCGAATTTCTGCGCGATTTCCCCGCCGGGATCGAGCTGATCCCGCTGCCCGGCACACTGGATCACGACGTGGAGATCGACGTTTGGATCACTGATCCGTTTCCGTCCTACTCCATGCGCACATGGCCGCATTTGCGCGGCGTCAAGCTGGTGCTGGCGATGCTGGCTGGAACCGAGTGGATTCCAGATCTCGTCGGCCCGCACGTTACCATCTGCAATGCGCGGGGCGCGCACAACGTCGCTACCGCGGAGTGGACCCTGACTGCCATTCTGGCTACGCTCAAGTATTTTCCTTTGTACTTCGACGTGCAGCGGTCAGGCGTTTGGAAGCGGCGGTTCGAGGCCAGCGCATACTACGCCAAGATCACCGGCGACGGGCGCAAACTGCATCCCCCCACGATGCAGGAAGAACTGACCGGGAAAACGGTGCTGCTGGTGGGTTACGGGGCCATCGGCAGAGAGATCGAGCGCATGATCGCGCCCTTCCGCACTCATGTGCTGCGTGTAGCCCGCAAAGAGCGCGCCGCGCCCGAGGTGCGTCCCGTCAGCGAATTGGACAGCCTGTTGCCTGGCGCCGATGTAGTGGTCTTGATTCTGCCTTTCACTCCGCAAACGCGCGGGCTCATCGGGGCGCGCCAGCTTGCGCTTATGCGCCAGGGCGCGCTGCTGGTGAACGCCGCGCGCGGACCGATTGTGGATACGGCTGCCCTGGTCGAGGCGCTGCATGCGAGCCGGATTCGCGCTGCCCTCGACGTCACCGACCCCGAACCGCTGCCCGATGGCCATCCGCTATGGAGATGTCCCAACCTGCTGCTCACGCCGCACATCGGCGGCTCCAGCCCTCAGTTTGCGCCCAATGCCATGCGCATCGCGGCCGCCGAGCTGCGCCGCTATATGCGCGGCGAGCCGCTGCTCAACGTGGTGCAGGCGGCGGTCTAAACGGCCCGCGCCGCGCGGCGCCAATCGCGCAGTCCCAGAACAGCCAGCAGCACCAGGCCCGCGTAGAGCAGCGCCGTGGCTTCGAGATGCTTGTAGATGTATTCGCCGATATAGATTGCGTCCACAACGATCCACAACCACCAGTTGGCGGTGTGTTTGCGCGTCTGCCACCAGGTGGCGACCAGCGAATAGCTGGCCAGCGCCGCATCCAGGTGCGGCAGCGCCGCGCCCACGCGCACCATCAGCCAGCCCAGCAGTGCCGCGCCCGCCGCGCCCGCCGCCAGTCCCGCAAACCACCCGCGCACGCTGAGCGGCTCCACACGCACCTCGCCCTCCGTAAGCACTCCGCGCCACCAATGCCACCATCCGTAAAGCGTAAAAACGATAAAGAAGACCTGCAGCAGCGCGTCGGAGTAGAGCCGCGCGCGGTAAAAGACGATGAGGTAAATCACGTCCGCGGCCAGCGTGACGGGCCAGCAGATGAGCAGCCGCCGCGTGGTCAGCCAGATGCCCAGCACCGTCGTGACTACGCCCGCGATTTCCAGGCCATGAGTGGCAAGGTAGCTCATCGCTGCGCCGTCTCCCGCGTCTTAGCCCGGCGCCGCAGCGCGGCCGGCAACTCTCCCCCGGCGCCACGAAACCAGCGCGCGTGGCCTGCCAGCCAGCCATCGTAGGCCATCACTGCTTTCTCTTCTGAATTGAGCACGCCCAGAAAGTAGTCCGCCTCTGAGAGCGCGAACTCCGCATGGCAGAGCGCAGTCATGGGCGCCAGCGCCGCGGCTTCTTGGTCCGTCAGCGGGCGCACCGATTCGTATCCGTCCAGCAATGCCTCGAGATGATCGAAGTGAATGGGCACATCGTCCGGGTGCGCGGGATCGTTCACCAGCACCAGCCACTCCACGATGTTGCGCTCGATGGCGTGGGCCAGGTCGTGTACAGTATTCGTGCGGTCGGCGAGACCGAAGTCGATGATCGCCGTGGCCTGCGCGGACTCGCTCGCATCGCTCCAGAACAGATTCGAGGCGTGCAAATCGTTGTGCGTCCACAGCGGCGCCAGCGCCGGCAGCATAGGCGCCAGCTCCGCGTGAAATGGGGCCAGCAGATCGAGCGCCTCATTCGCGCACCGGCGCACGCCGGCATGATTCGCAATCGAGGGCCGCGCGGCCAAGTAGCAATCCAGCCCCGCGCCCGGATCTTCCGCCGCGAAGATGGTAAAGCCGGCCACCAGCGGGCGCGGCTTGCGGCGCGGCGCATCGAATCCCTCCGCCGCGTGGTGCAGCCGCGCCAGCGCCTCGCCCGCGGCCTGCGCATGAGGCGCGCAGCGGAACGGCGTCCAGGAGATCGCTTCCTCATAGAGGTCCACACCCTCCGGAATTTCGTGCAACTCATAGGTCCATTCGCCGATTTCGATGGCTGTTGCGCCGGATCGGGAGGTGAAAACGCGCGGCGCACGCGTTCCGTGCTCGCGCAGATGCGCCATGAACAGGTGCTCTTCGGCCAGCCCTTCGCGGTCACGCACGGCGCGGCTGTGGCGCTTGACAAACACTCTTCCGCCCGGCGTGGCAACAATTCCTGCCGCTGAAAACGGCCGCGGGCTGGCGGTTAAAATTTCCGCCGGCCCGTCAAAAGCGGGAAATTCTCCCAGCACGGCGCGCACTTCGTCGCACGTGAGCGGTGGCCAGTCCGGTTCCACCAGCGTGCCGTCCATGCCGTGCGCCTTCACCGTTGCGTTCCCTGTAGTTTCATTCTGCATTTGACCTCATCGGAATCCAACTTTGGCCGTTCCCGCCAGTATCGCCGCCGCCAACCGTTTCATCCCTCCACGGAGAAGTCCAAAGCTAACATCTAATAGCTAAAAGCTGTAGTGCGCGTCTAGGCGCACGGTCGCAGGGGCGCCCAGCCAGACAAACGTGTCGCCGTAATTTGCCCCCGTGTCGGCCCAGTAGCGTTTGTTCGTGATGTTATTGGCGTAGAGAGTAAACGTCACGCGGCCTCCCTCGCCGCCCGGCGTGTAGCGCGCGCCCAGGTCGAAGAGGTTGTAGCCAGGCACGCTCACCGCATCGTCGCGCGTAGCTTCTTTGCGCGATGTGTAGCCCCAGCCCGGCAAAAGATGCAGCCCGCGCAGATAGGGCATGGTGAGATCGGCAAACAACCGGGTGTTCAACCGCGGCACATCGAGAACCTGCTTGTTGTTGAAGGCCGAAGTTCCCGTATCCGTGGAGATGGCGTGAATCGCCGCCGCCGAGGCGGAGAGGCGCAGCCAGTTGGACGCCTTTCCTTGAGCATTGAACTCAAAGCCATTGTTCGTTTGCCGGCCCTCGGATACGAAACACATGTCGCCGGGCGCGTGGAACTCGCTCGCCGGGCAAAAACTATTCGGCGCCTGAATCACCTTGGGATAGAAAAACGGAGCGCGCATGTGGAAAAAATCCGCGCTCAGCAAAATGCTTTGGCCCGGCTCATATTTGGCGCCGGCCTCAAACTGACGCGTGAAGTAGGGCGCCAAAAATTGGCTGCCGTTGTCGACCCAGAAAGGCCCTTCAGGGCCAAGCGACAGCAGCACGCCGTAATTCGAGTAAAGGGTGAGGTTCGTGATGGGATGGAAGGTGACGGCGTACTGCGGCAGCCAGACCGGCCGGTCGCTGAATTCGGGAGCGCAGGGATTGGGCGTGGGAGCCGTGCCCGGATTCAGGTCTGCCGCGTCGGCGCAGGACGCATAGAGCGAGTAGTTGTGGTCGCGCAGAGAATCGTAACGGCCCCCGGCGATCAGTTGTATCCGCGCCGGCAAGTGCGCCCTGTCCTCGATCACTGCCGAGGATTGGTGGCTGTCTTCCCAGAGCCGCCGCGGCCCGGCGGATTGGAGCGGGCTCTCCTGCGCCAGCGGCGTCAGAGGCTGATAAATGTTCTCCGAACCGACGTATGTGTACACCGCGCCGTCCTGCACAATGCCGTTGGGCGAGTAGGGATTGGCCGCCGTGTAGAATCCGGGCTGCTGCACGCTGCGCAAAAAGAGATCCACGCCGGCCGTCAGATCGTTCATGACGGCTCCCGTGCGCACGTGGCCCGTGACCATGGCCTCGGCCTCGGCGTCGATGCGCAGCTCGCCGGGATCGCGATAGTCGTAGACGCCGTAGCTCCCATCCGGACAGAAAAAGTAAACCGGCGCGTTGGGCGCGCCTGCGCAGTCAGAAAGACCCGTCGCGGGATCGATTGCCGAGCCGTAGGCGTAAATCACATTGTCCTGGATGAGCGAGTGGCTGAAGCTGGCCGCCGCGAAGGCTGTCCACGCGGGCGAGAAGGTGTAGTCCAAGCGCGCGTTGGTATTGAAGGTGTCGTAAGTGTCGGGCGGACCCCAGGGCTGATCGCCCAGCATCGTAGACGTATAAATGCGATGAATGTCCGGCAGCACCGTGCCGCCCAGCAATTGATAGCCGCTCCCGTCGCGCTCTGTTTTATGTTGGTACTCGAAGTTTCCAATGAGCATGGCTTGGGAGGAAATCTTCCAGTCCGCCGCGCCCGCGCCCACCGCGCGCCAGCCCTCGGTCGAGTTCATGTAGGGCACGATTCGTTCGCCGGCCAGATTCACGCGCGCGCCCACTTGCCTCCGGCTGCCAAACAGATGGCCGAGATCGGCAGCGCCGTATGCCGTTCCGCGCTGGTCGGTGGCCAAATCCAGCCCGCGAACGTCGGCCGGTGTCTTGGTCACGTAGTTGATGAGCCCTCCCGCCGAAGCCACGCCGCTCTCTACCCCCGCCAGTCCATTCAGAATCTCCACGCGCTCCTTGTTTTCAAGCGGCACATCCTGCTCGCCGGCGATGGTCATGCCGTCGATCTCAAGCCCCGTGGCCAGGTCGATGGGAAAGCCGCGAATCTGGTAGTCGCCATAGTAGCCCACGGGCACGTAATCGTCCTCAACCGAGGCGTCGTTCTTCACCACGTCAGAGAGCAGGCGCGCAACCTGATCGTCCATCAGGTCGCGCGTCACCACCGTGGCCGAGAGCGGCGCATTCTTCAGCGGTACGCTGCTCAGCGTCCCCACCGTAATCTGCCCCGGAAGATAGTTGCCGTGTACCTGGCCGTGCACCACCACTGTGGTGCTCGTGGGAGCCGGCTTTTGTGGCGCGGTCGCGGGCTGCGGCGTTTTGGCCGCTGCCGCAGCTTTAGATGGGCTCTGTCCCAACCCGGCCGGGGCTTGGTCCCGCTTTTGCCCCGGCGATTGCTGCTGCGCGTGCGCTGCCCATGCGGCGGCCAGGCAGAAGCACAAAACGAATGTCTTCACTGGGAATCGGCGGGAGCGAACGAAGGCTGGCGGCGATAGACGAACGGCGGCTTGCATAAACTCCTCTTGCTTCTTGCTGCTTTGAAACAAGGGAGCCTGCGCCGCAATGTGAGGAAGATGCCCGCTCGGATCAGAAAACTTCCCACGCCGGTATTATCCGGATCGGGTTCGAGGGTATTTCTCAGCCCCACGCGGGTGGAGCACCCCTGTTTCAATCATTCAATTAAACCACTCTGGGCAGGGATTATGCAAACCGGCCCTGCTGCCTGCGCTGTGTATCTGTCTCAAACGCGCGCTCGCGCCGGCCGCAATCTCCGCCGCCGTCTTCGTAAAGCTCAGCCGTGAATCGCTCCCTCGGCCGTCCTTCTCGCCTCGGAGTTCTCAGGCTAACTGCGCTGGATACGGGCCCGGAGGGTACAGATTCTCAGATCAGCTCGCTTCGCCCCGTCAGGCTCAGCTCTTTCACGATCTTGCCCACATCCTGGGAGTGATCGCGGTGCGCGATCAAAAGCGCGTCCTCGGTGTCCACGATGACCAGGTTTTCCACGCCCACCAGGGCCACGAACTTCTGCGGGCTGAAGATGTAGTTGTTGGCCGCGTCGATCGCCAGGTGACCCTCGGTCTCCGCGACGTTGCCCTCGCCGTCTCCGCGCAGCCGGCTATCGAGCTGGTACTCGTAGAGCGAGGCCCACGATCCCAGGTCGTTCCAGCCAAACTCCGCAGGCAGGCAATAAAGCTCCGACAGATGCTCGCCCTTGGCCGAGCGCGGCTCCAGTACCGCGTAGTCCACTGAAATGTTTTCACACTTGGGATAGTTTGCGCGGAATACCTCTGCAAACTGCGGTGTTTCGTAGGCCGCGGCAATCCCCTCCAGCAGCGGCGCCGTCTCCGGCAGGTGCTCGCGGACGG
The DNA here is from genome assembly GCA_021800255.1 of Acidobacteriota bacterium. Taxonomy (GTDB): domain Bacteria; phylum Acidobacteriota; class Terriglobia; order Terriglobales; family Acidobacteriaceae; genus Telmatobacter. Next base: position 7,848 of record JAJYZC010000044.1, on the reverse strand, counting down.
CGTTGGCCAGCGTCCGCGCCGTCCAGAAAAACATCCCCGAGTTCCAGTAGTAGTTGCCCGCCGCTACAAACTCCTCGGCGCGCAACTGGTTCGGTTTCTCGATGAATCGCCGCACGTGCAGCACGGTGTCGTCCTTGGCCAGGTCGCCGGTCTCGATGTAGCCGTATCCCGTCTCGGCGCGCGAAGGCTCGATTCCCATCACCACGATTCGCTCGCCCTCCGCGGCCACGGCAATGCCCTTTTGCAGCGCCCTCAGGAAGCGCGGCTCGTCGGCGATCACGTGGTCGGAGGGAAACACGCCCAGCACCGCTTCGGGATTCTCCCGCTCGATGAGAAAAGCGGCCAGACCACAGGCCGGCGCCGTGTTGCGAGCCACGGGTTCGCGCACGATCTGTGCGGCGGGCAAGCCCGGCAACTGCTCGGCGATCTCCATCGCCAGATGCTCGTTGGTGATGATCCAGGTTTTCTGGAGCGCGGCCAGCGGCGCCAGCCGCTCCACAGTCTGCTGAATCATGGACCGCTCGCCGTCCAGCGCCAGCACCTGCTTGGCGCGGGCACGCCGCGAGCGCGGCCAGAAGCGGGTGCCGCTGCCGCCGGCCAGTATCACAGGACGAAAATCGATCTCCTTCGACATTGAACAAACATCCTACCCGACAAACACAACGTTTGCCCAGCGATGCAAGAACTTTTTTCAAAAGAAAGATGCCGCGGGGATCGAAACAGGCCCGGCGGCCCCTCGCCGCAGGCGGGTCATGAGGAATATGCCTCTACTTTTTTTATGCCAAGCGCGTCAGAAACTCCCCCATCCGCCGTGTCCCTTCGTCGATGTTCTGCTTGGTCACCGGGTAAGAGATGCGGATGTGCTCGCCGGTGCCGAAGGCCTCGCCCGGCACCGTCACCACATGCGCCTCGTGCAAGAGGCGCGTGGCCATCTCCGTGGCCGTGCGGATGCCGCCCTTGCCCAGGTAGGCGGAGATATTGGGGTAAACGTAAAATGCCCCCTCGGGCTTTACGCAGGTCACGCCGGGAATCTTGCTGAGCGCGGCCAGCATGTAGTCGCGCAGACCGATAAACTCCTCGCGGAACTTGGCTACGCACTCCTGCGAGCCGTTCATCGCGGCGATGGCCGCCTTCTGCACAAAGCTGGTCGCGTTGGACGTGGACTGCGACTGGAGCTTCGACAGATTCGCCGCCACCGGCTTGGCCGCCAGCGCGAACCCCGCCCGCCAGCCGGTCATGGCGTAGGTCTTCGACAGCGATCCCAGCACCACCAGGTGCTCCTTGGCCCAGGTGAACGACCCTCCTGAAACCGGCTTGCCGGCATAGTTCAGGTAGACGTAGCACTCGTCCAAAATCAGGAAAATCCCGCGCTCGTGGGCCAGGCGCACGATCCGCTCCAGGTCCTCGGCCGAGACTACCGAGCCGGCCGGGTTCGACGGCGAGTTGAGAATGATGGCCTTGGTTCGCGGCGTCACCGCCCGCTCAATGGCCTCGGCGGTGATGCGGAACCCCTCCGCCTCGCTGGTCTCCAGATAGACCACCTTTCCACCCGCGTACTGAATGATGTCCTTGAAGCTCACCCAGTAGGGAACGGGCAGGATCACCTCGTCGCCGTGGTCCACCAGGATTTGAATGGCGTTGAACAGCGCCAGCTTGCCGCCGGTGGTGAACACGGCCTCGTCGATGGCGTAGTCTGACCCGAAGTCGGCCGCGTGGCGCGCGACGATGGCCTTGCGCACATCGGGAATCCCCGGCACCACGGTATAGCGCGTAAAGTTGGCATTGATGGCGGCGATGGCCGCATCCTTGATGTGCTGCGGAGTGTCGAAGTGGGGTTCGCCGGCCCCGAAGTCCACCAGGTCGACGCCCTGTGCGCGCAGTTTGGCGGCCTCGGCGGCCACGGCCATGGTTGCGGAAACCTCGATCCGGCCAATGCGGCCGGCAAAGACTTTTGCGGGAGCTAATGTGGTCATATCACTTCTATCTTGACAGATTTCCCGTCAGCGAATAAACCTCGCTGCTCACGGAATCACGCATTTTTTGAGGAAAAAACCGCGAAATCGCTTTTGCGTTGTGTGCTGCATCACGCCTGAACCAACTGCGCTTGCCTCAGCCGCAGCTCACAACCGGCGCACCGCTCAGTGTCCGCCGTTGTGTCCGCCTCCACCGTTGATCCGCGCCCGCAGCCGCTTCAGCACGTTAGGCGGCACCAGGCCGGTCACGTCGCCGCCAAAGCTGAACACTTCCTTGACCATGCGGGAGCTCACAAACGAGTACCGTCCCGCCGGCTGCAAGAAGACCGTCTCGATCTCCGGCGCCAGCCGCCGGTTCATCAGAGCCATCTGGAACTCGTGCTCGTAGTCGGAGATGGCGCGGATGCCGCGCAGTACCGCCGTCGCCCCTTGCTTGCGCGCAAAATCCACCATCAGTCCTTCAAAGGTCGCCACCGACACGTTCTCGATCGCGCTGGTGGCCTCGCGCAGCATCTCCGCCCGCTCCTCCACCGTAAACAGCGGATTCTTGACCGGATTCACCAGGATGGCCACCGTCAGGTGGCTGAACAGCTTGGCCCCGCGCTGGATCAGGTCCACGTGCCCGTTGGTGGGCGGGTCAAAGGTACCGGGATAGAGGGCCTTCACGCTCATCGCATGGCTCTATGCGGATTCTAGCAGTCACCCGGCGAGCGCCCGGCCAGGTGGCCCCTCACACTCTTCGGCGTATTGCTAGGTCAGCCTTCCGTCAAGATCGGCAAAGAGCTTGATTCCAGGAATCGACAGCTTGCACAAATCTTCATCGTTCGTGTAAAAAACATCGGTTCCAGACTCCGCTGCCGACGCAAGATGAATTCCGTCTGCCTGACTCACACGGTTAGCCCCGCGGATGATGCTATACCGGTCGGCCGTTGCCTCAGTGAACGGCAGGATGTCGACGGCGCCACTTAAGAAGTATCGCTTCACTGCATCGACGCCGGAGACGGATCCCAGCTTGCGCGGTCCGGTCAAAATCTCGCTGATTGAAAATACGCTCGTGCTAAGAATGTGTCCCCGGCTCACAGTTTGATTGAGGATCTTGCGCACTTTCGCACAGAAGGCGGGATTCTCCTCCAGCAAATAGATAAAGAGCATAGAGTCCCAATAAACTCGCGTCACTCGCCCTTCCCCTGGCGCGCTTTTTCCTCCAGTTCATACCGTTCCCAAGCATCCGGCCCCCAGTTTCTCTCGGCTTTCAAATATGCTTCCCCGCCGCCAAGCTCCGCGTATTCCTTGGCGAAGATGCCAATGAGCTTTTCCAGTCCGGCTCCGTTCGCCACAGGCTTGTCTTGTGGCCGTGGCGCATGGTTGCCAGCCTCCGATTGCAACAGCCGGAAGGTAAACTCGACGGTCGTGCTCTGCCCGGAAGGCGGACCTTTTCTTTTAAGCAGTTCAACGTTGGCCCCGTTCAGAAACTTCCGTGTGGAAAGGGCGGAACATACCTGGGGGACTTTCTTCAAATCCCATTTCATGGCCTTGTGTACATCGCCTGCGCGCACGATCACTGTGCTCGATCCCGACTGGCGGGCAGGGACAATATAGTGATTCGTCACATAGGCCCGAACCCGGTCACTGTCATTCATCGTTGCACCTGTTATGGTAAGAATAACATAGCTAGAATAATAGAATCCAATGCTATTGAGCGAGGGTCAGCAAGGGCAAAGATCGCTGGAATGTGATTGTTTGGCGAGAAAGGTTCAGGTTCTTGACCTCAAAGCCGGCATCAAGCCAGGATAGGCATTGAACGTGCGATGTCCTCCCTCTTTCGTTGGCCCACCACGCGGCGTATTTCTTTGCAGATGCCGGTAAAGCGAATCCGAGAATCGATTCCAGGGCAGAAAAGGAAAGGGATACGCGATTTCCTTGAAAGGTTCGAAGCCAGAGCTGAAGCGGGCTGTAGTTGCTCATGCATTCCTCCAGCTTGCAGGTGGCATAATTTATAAAAGAATACAATAGATAGAATTTATTGATGCGAAAAAGGGTGCTACACGATGGAGTTGCTCATTCCTCGTGGATACGGATGGCTTACCCCTTGCGCCCGCGCACCGCTTCCTTGGCCTCACTCGCCCCGCCGGCCGGAACCTCCGGCACATCGGCCTTCGTCGCCCCGATGTTCAGCCGCTTGCGCAGCTCGCCGTCGATCTTAGAGAAGATCTCCCGGTTCTCCCTGAGAAAGGCGCGCGCGTTTTCGCGGCCCTGCCCGATGCGCTCGCCGCCGTAGCTGAACCAGGCGCCGGACTTTTCCACCAGATTGTGCATCACGGCCAGGTCTAGTACGTCGCCCTCCCGGCTGATCCCCTCGCCGTAGAGAATGTCGAACTCCGCCTCGCGGAAGGGCGCGGCCACCTTGTTCTTCACAATCTTCACCCTGGTTCGGTTGCCGATCACCGCGTCGCCCTCCTTGATGGCGGCGATGCGCCGAATATCGACGCGCACCGAGGAGTAAAACTTCAGCGCCCGCCCTCCGGTCGTCGTCTCCGGGTTGCCGAACATCACCCCGATCTTCTCGCGGATTTGGTTGATGAAGATCAGCGCCGTGCGCGACTTCGACACCGTCCCGGTCAGCTTCCTCAGAGCCTGCGACATCAGCCGCGCCTGCAGCCCCACGTGCGAGTCGCCCATCTCCCCATCGAGCTCGGCCTTGGGCACCAGCGCCGCCACCGAGTCCACCACCAGCACATCGATTGCCCCCGACCGCACCAGCGCCTCGGTGATCTCCAGCGCCTGCTCGCCGCTGTCCGGCTGAGAAACCAGCAGGTTGTCCACGTCCACGCCCAGCTTCTTGGCGTAGCCGGGGTCCAGCGCGTGCTCGGCGTCCACAAAGGCCACCAGGCCGCCGCTGCGCTGCGCCTCGGCGATCACCTGCAAGCAGATGGTGGTCTTGCCCGAAGCCTCCGGCCCGAAGACCTCCGTCACCCGGCCGCGTGGGATGCCTCCCACGCCCAGCGCCGCGTCAAAGCTGATCGACCCGGTCGAGATCACCGCAATGGGCAGCAGCGCCTCCCGCGACCCCAGCCGCACAATCGACCCTTTCCCGAACTGCTTCTCAATCTGTGCAAGGGCAAGTTCTACGGCTTTGGCGCGGTCGTCCACGATGGCCATGGCGAGTTCCTCCTTGAAGGCAATCCAAGCCCTTTCGCCCGGCTGCAAAGAGCGAAGCTACAAAAAAGCCTGAATGGCATTTCGTTGGGATTGTAGCAAAACGCGACAGACAATTACAGCGAAACTGGCAAAAAGGGGGAGAAAATCCTAAATTCGCCATGCGCCAATCGACTGCTCAAATTTCACGGCGCAATCCCCGCGAAGAAAACGCCGGAGACAGGGATGCCGAGTGACCTTATGCCATGCGGCAAGTTGTGCGAGGTGAACGAAGTGAAGGCGTGCATTGCGGCCAATGATCCGGCTCCAACTTCTTGAGCGAGACCTCTGCCGGCAACAGGTATGATTGCATCCGAACCCTGATGCAAGCCGCCGCGCCAACTCCGTTATCCCCGCAGGAGCCCGTCCTGCGCGTAGAAAACCTGCGCAAAGACTACGGTTCGGTTCAGGCCGTCAAAGGCATTTCGTTCCACGTCTGTCCCGGCGAAATCGTAGGTCTATTGGGCGTCAACGGCGCCGGCAAGACCACCACCATCAGCATGATCCTGGGCGTACTCAAGCCCACCGCCGGCTCCATTCACATCGGCTCCGTTGATCTGCTCCGCCATCGCTCTCGCGCCCTTGCTTCGACCAACTTCGCCGCCGTCTACGCACCACTCCCCGGCAATCTCACCGTCTACCAGAACCTCCGCGTCTTTGCGCTTCTTTACGGCGTCCGCGACTTCCCCGCCCGCATCCAAGCCGTCCTTGACATCTTTGACCTCCATAAATTTCGCAACACCAAGTGCGGCCTGCTCTCCTCCGGCGAGCAAACCCGCGCCGGCCTGGCCAAGGCCATGCTTAACCGCCCCCGCGTCCTTCTCCTCGACGAGCCAACCGCTTCCATTGACCCAGCGAGTGCCCGCGGCATCCGCTCCACTATCCGCGCCTTCGTTCAGCGCACTCAAACGGGCGTCCTCTGGGCCTCGCACAACATGTACGAGGTGGAAGAAGTCTGCTCCCGCGTCATGTTCCTATCGCAAGGGGAAATCATTCTCGAAGGCGACCCCCGCTCGCTCCCCGCTCAGTACGGCAAGACCACCCTCGAAGATCTCTTCATCAGCGTCGCCCGCGAACCTCTCGACCTCGGAGCACTCCAGTCATGAACCTCGCCCGCATCGCCGCCATCCCCCTCCGCCAGTTCTATCTCTACCGTGGCAGCGCGGCCCGCGTCGTCCCCCTCTTCGCCTGGGTCACCATCGACATGGTTCTGTGGGGATTCATGACCAAATTCCTCGGCTCCCTCGCCGACACCTCTTACCGCTTCGTCCCGGCGCTGCTCGGCGCCGTCCTCTTCTGGGACTTCATGACCCGCGTCATGCAGGGCGTCACCACCGCATTCTTTGAGGATGTCTGGTCGCGCAACTTCCTCAACGTCTTCGCCACCCCTATCACCATGTCCGAGTACATTGCCGGGCTCCTGTCCACCAGCTTCGCCACCAGTCTCATCGGCCTCGTGGTCATGGTCGCCGTCGCCACCGCCGCCTTCGGCCTCAACTTCGCCGCCTACGGAGCCATGCTCCTGCCCTTCGTTCTCGTGCTCTTCCTCAACGGCATGGCCCTCGGAGTCGCCGCCATCGCCATCGTCCTCCAACTTTGGCCCCGCAGCCGAGTGGTTCGTCTGGCCCATCCCTGCGCTGCTGGCCCCCTTCGCCTGCGTCTACTACCCCCTCGCCACGCTTCCCGTTCCCATGCAGTGGTTCGCGCGCATCTTGCCGCCCTCGTATGTCTTCGAGGGGATGCGCGCTGTGGTCTCCGGCCACGCTTTCAACGGAGCCTGCCTGGCCGCTGCCTTCCTGCTCGCCCTTGCCTATATCGTCTTCGCTTACTGGATCTTCGCCCGGGTCTTCCGCCACGCCGTTCAAACCGGGTTGATCGCCCGCTACAGCGCCGAAACCGTCTCCTAGGTCCTTGGCCGCTTGATTTTGCACCATCGATTTTGCACATCGTGGAGTGCCCCAGGTCCCCTTTAGGGACCTGGGAAAGCACCCCAGGTGCGCCTACTCCTCGATGCGGTAGCTGTACTCTTCGATTACCGGGTTGGTCAGCACCTCGCGGGCGATGCGCTCCACTTCAGCGCGTGCGGCCCCGCCGTCCAGCCCGTTGGCGAGCGAAAGCGCGAAATATTTACCCTGCCGTACCCCCGTGACCTCCGCGAATCCGATCTTGCGCAGGGCATTGTGGATGGTCTGGCCCTGCGGGTCCAGGACCGATTCTTTTAACGTGACATAGACATGAGCCTTCATCATCCGCGATTATAGTATCTCCGGCAGTTGGCCATCGCTGGCCTGACTGCACGGCTGATGGTTCACGCCTTTTTCATCCTCCCCAACCCGAAGGAGAAGCAAAACAAGATGATCAACTACCTGGAGTTGCCCGTTGGCGACCGCGCCCCCGAAGTCTTTCGCGCCGTCATCGAGATTCCCCTCGACGGAACGCAAAAGTTCGAATACGACAAGCAGTTGCACGTCTTCAAACTAGACCGCAACTTGCACTCGCCGGTCCACTATCCCGGAGACTACGGCTTTATCCCTTCCACGCTGAGCGACGATGGCGATCCGCTGGACGTGCTGGTGATGGTGCCCGCTCCCAGTTTTTCCGGCTGCGTGCAAGAGGTGCGCCCCATCGGCCTGCTGGAGATGCTCGACCAGGGCACCCTGGACGAAAAAGTGCTCGCCGT